>JAZDJM010000111.1:0-4209 GCA_043804305.1 Bacteroidota bacterium | reverse complement strand
AATTGATTTATTAAATGGTGATAATTTTCAGGGAGGTAGTTCTTCACCTGCCGCCAACGCCGGCTATCCGGCCATTACAATCCCAGCAGGTTTTGTGCACGAATTGCCAATTGGTATTTCATTTTTTGGCCGTGCTTTTTCTGAAAGTAAATTGATACACCTGTGTTTCGATTATGAGCAAGCCAGCATGATTCGTAAAAAACCATCTTTTAAACCCACATTAATTTCCTAAATATTAACGAACTAAAATAGAACTATGTTTTTTGACAAGAATAACCCACCACCCGAATTATTGGAGCAAATAAGAAATATGCCAAAAATTGAGCTGCATCTCCATTTGGAAGGCGCAACACAGGCAGAAACATTTTATCAATTAGCTCAAAAAAACAATGTGGACTTTGGTGCAAAATCAATTGAAGAATGGAAAAACTTTTTTGCTTTTAAAAATTTTAATCATTTTTTGAGCGTATATACGCTGGCTATTACTGCTTTAAAATACCCTGAGGATTATACCTTTATCATTTCCGAACTCTATCGTCAACAAGCTGAACAAAACATTATTTATTCTGAAGTTTTTATCAGTGCTTCTTTTATAGTTCAAAAATTCGAAACAAAAGAAATACTCGATGCTATTGAGGAAGGTATTAAAGTGGGAAGCTTAAAATATGGTGTAAAAATCAGTTTCATCCCGGATATCTCTCGAGAATTGGTTGATTCTCAAATGAAAGTTGTTGATTTTGTGATTGAAGGTTATAAGCGTGGGTTATTTATAGGTTTGGGTATTGGAGGCCCAGAACTCGGGTTTCCGCCAGAACTGTTTACAGTCGCTTTCGAAAAAGCCAAAGCAAACGGATTGCGGCTTGTTGCTCATGCCGGAGAAACTGATGGCGCTAAAAGTGTTTGGGGAACCATTAAAAATCTCGGAGCCGAACGTATCGGCCATGGAATCAGAAGCATGGAAGATCCTAAGTTGATTGAATATTTAATAAGTAATAAAATCCCTCTCGAAATTTCGCCAACAAGTAATTATGCGCTTGGTATAGTTCAAAAAGGAGAAATGCATCCAATACGCAAACTTTTAGATACCGGCGTAATCTGCTGCATTAACTCTGATGACCCGGCTATGTTTTCTACATCACTTATTGAGGAATTTGTATTACTTTTAAGGCAAGGATTTAGCTGCAGAGAGCTTTTTGAAATGAACTTAAACGCATTGGAATATTCATTTGCAGATGCAGAACTCAAATTAAAAATAGCTTCGTCGATTAATAAATTTGATGTAGAAAAAATAGTTTATGAATCAATCGTTTAACATTTGAAAATAAACAATTTGCTTCAGATGATTTTACCCATTAAAAAAAAATATCCATGCTGAAGTTTATAAATAAAGTTATCTTAAACCGAATTAGATCCCGGCATAAAAAAAACAAAGAGAGGATTTCACAGCAACTTCTTTTGGCTGAACTTGAAATTTTTAAAATTGACCTCAACCATTTTATTCGTGATACCTTTTGGATTCTTATTGGCGTTGCTTCGGCAGGTTTCGGACTAAAAGGTTTTTTATTACCAAACGGCTTTATAGATGGCGGAGTAATGGGTATTTCACTGCTCACCAGAGAAGTAAGTGGATTTTCCCTTCCGATTTTAATTGTTTTAATCAATCTTCCCTTTTTATATCTTGGCTTAACACATATTGGAAAACAATTTGCTTTCAAAAGTATAGCTGCAATTATTGTACTGGCAATAGTGCTTCAATTCATTCCATATCCTATAGTTACCAGCGATAAATTATTAATTGCCGTTTTTGGCGGTTTTTTCCTCGGAGCAGGTATCGGCCTGTCAGTTAGAGGCGGTGCCGTAATTGATGGTACAGAAGTCTTGGCGATTTATTTGAATAAAAAAACAGGCCTAAGCATTGGAGATATCATATTGATTTTTAATATCATTATCTTTCTTTTTGGAGCATATATTCTTTCCGTTGAAATTGCACTCTACGCTATCCTGACCTACATTGTCGCCTCAAAAACTGTTGATTTTGTTGTTGATGGTGTAGACGAATACACAGGCTTAACCATAATTTCTCCAAACAGCGAAGACCTTAGAATTATGTTAACTGAAAAATTAAAGAAAGGCGTTACCATTTATTCCGGGAAACGTGGTTTTGGAAAAAAAGGTTGCACTTTAGAACAAACTGATATTATTTATACCGTTGTAACTCGTTTGGAAATTGCTGAACTTGAAAGAGAGATTGATAAAATTGATCCCGGAGCATTTATTATCTACAGCAGTATTAAGGCTACAAAAGGCGGCTATGTTAAAAAAAGAAGATTAGACCATTAATACAACTACTTTCAAAGAAACTCAAAACTAAACTATTGAATAAAAGATTATTAATCATACTATTTACCATACTTAACAGCTTTGCCCTTGCCCAAAACGATCATTGGTGGTGGTATCAGATTCATCAGCACGATGGAGTAACTCCCTGGCAACGTTATCTGGTTTTATCGCCGGCTTATTTTGGGCCAAATGCTTTTCCTGTCCCTGAAATAAATTCAGGCAGAATTACCTCAAATTTTGAATTTGAAAACGCAGTTGAGGGACACTTTAATAAGCACGAGCAGACCTATAATTTACTCACCAAATTGAATATTCCATTGATAGAAGATAAAGTTGGAATAAAGTTATCAATTGTTCCAATTGAATTTTTTTCGCATGATACTCTAATTCGTGACCAGCGATTTTCGAGAAACTATAACGGAAAAGGCTCTGCTAATGGCGATTTATACATCACAACATTAATTCAACTTCTTAAAGATCATACCGTTTGGCCCGACGTACTTTTAGGAATAAATATCCGGACAGCTTCAGGAAATAATTTTGATGATGCGCGATTCGCCGATTCCCCGGGATATTTCTTTGATATAAGTGCCGGTAAGAAAATTGTGTTTAAAAACAAAACTATCAAGGCTGTAAGAATATATGGTATGCTGGGCTTTTACGCCTGGCAAACCAATTTACCCGATCATTTTCAGGACGATGCACTTTTGTATGGCAGTGGAATTCAAATCGACGCAAACCTGCTTTTCACCAACGAACTGGGTGGTTTTTACGGTTATCTTAACAACGGCGATCGTCCACTGGTTTACCGCTCAAGCATTAAAACCCATCGAAACAAGCGTTTGAATTATTGCTTTCATTTTGAGCATGGAATCAATGATTATAACTTTCGATCTTTTCGTGTTTCACTCATTTATTCGCCACACAAGGCCAAAATTAAAGAATAAATTCAGTTATGCTTAAATACAATTTCAGAATAGATTTTTCTTTTATCTTTGGGCTTTTACAGAAATCATGAAGACAATAGGATTAATTGGAGGAATGAGTTGGGAATCGTCAGCTGTTTATTATCAGCTGATTAATCAAATGATTAAAGAAAAATGCGGAAGTACGCATTCAGCACAGAGTCTAATGTATTCTGTTGATTTTGATATTATTGCAAAACTACAACATGCAGGAAACTGGGAAGAACTCACGAAAATAATGATCGATGCAGCTCAAAAATTAGAAAAAGGAGGCGCAGATTTTATCCTTATTTGCACCAATACTATGCATAAAATGGCCGATGAAATGGCACTAAATATTTCCATACCAATTCTACATATTGTGGATGCAACTGCCTCTAAAATAAAAGAAAAGAACCTTAAAAAAGTGGGTTTACTCGGTACAAATTTTACTATGAGTCAGGATTTCTACCGGAAGCGGTTGGAAGTTCAACATAAGCTCAATGTCATAATTCCTAATGAAGAAGATCGTGAAATTATTCATCGAATTATCTATCAAGAACTTATTCTCGGGCAGATAAATGAAAAATCAAAAAAGCAATATTTAAAAATAATAAAGGAACTTCAAAAAAACGGAGCAGAAGGAATAATATTAGGTTGCACAGAAATTCCTTTACTCATAAAACAAAAAGAGGTTCCAATACCCATTTTTGACACAACGCAGATTCATGCCGAAAAAGCTGTGGAATATGCGCTATTAAGTAAATCAATTTCTAATTAACTTTAAATTTTCGAAAAATGATATCCAAACTAATTCTGAGCCACTTGAATAAAAAAATTATCCGTTTGATGATTGCTCTTTTTATTTCGTTAAATAGTATTGCTCAAAATCCTATTAGCGATTATTTCCCTGATTTTAAAATAC
>JAZDJM010000110.1:0-3191 GCA_043804305.1 Bacteroidota bacterium | reverse complement strand
TCATATGTCTATAATTTGTTTTTTAATGGTCATATGGAACATCCACGATAATCATCCTCCTGTGTGTCAAAATTGTTTTGTCGTGGATGTTTCATAATTAAGCGATTTTTTTACAAATTAAGTATTTTTTGAGGAAAAGCATTGTTAAAATTCTGCAAATAACATTAAAAAACGGGTTAATCAAACGACTAATCCGTTTTCAAAGAAATGAATACAATTACTTTATATCGAATTCAAACGGCATTCTTGCCTGAATAATATCCTGATTTTTAATGTTTTTTAAATATTTTAGGTATCTGCCATATTCACCAAATTCTTTTTTAAGCAGTACACTTTCTTCACCGCTTAAATCTTCAAGAAGCTGCATAAAAGGTTCTTTTTGCACTGGCAATGACTGAATTCTATAATCATCAATTTCTGCAAGTTTGGCAGCTGCTTTTATAGCATCTTCCAATCCACCGAGTTCATCAACTAAACCTAATCCTTGTGCTTGTATCCCAGTCCATACTCTTCCTTGGCCAATTTCATCAACTTCTTCAAAAGTCATAGTTCGGCCTTTTGCTACTTTATTTGCAAAAGAAGAATACGTTCTTTCTATACTATTCTGAATAACAGCTCTTTGATAAGGAGATAATGGTTTTGATATATCCAGAAAATCGGAGTTTTTATTTGTCATTACCTCATCAAAAGTAATTCCGAGTTTTTTATTCATCAGTTCCTGAACATTTGGTATCATTCCAAAAACTCCTATTGAGCCTGTAATTGTAGTTGGTTCGGCAAATATCAGATTTGAATTACAGGCGATGTAATAACCACCCGATGCAGCAACGTCACTCATAGATGCAACAACCGGCTTCTCCTTTTTTGTAAGTTCTACTTCCCGCCATATTAAATCGGAAACCAAAGCACTACCACCAGGTGAATTGATTCGCAAAACAACTGCTTTTACCCGGCTGTTTTCGCGGGCACTTTGAAGAGCTTTTACAATATTTTTTTCACCAATATAGGTATCATCTCCTTTTCCCGGCAAAATATCACCAGAAGCATAAATCACTGCAATTCTATCTCTGACCGTTGAAGTTCCTTTAAAAAAGTCAGTTTTAATATATTTTCCTACACTGATAAGATTTAAATCTTTTGCCTTTTCAGAGCCACTAAAGGCCAATAAGTAATCCTTAACTTCGTCGGCATATTTTAACCCATCAACAAAACCATAATCTACAGCCAGTTGAGCATTGTATAAACTTAATTCATCGGCATGTTTATTCAAATCATCGATACTTAAATTTCTTGATTTACTGATAGCATTCAAAATCTCGTCCCAAACCGAAGTAACCAACGCTTTTGTTTGTTTTTTACTTGCTTCACTCATTTTATCGAGCATAAATGGCTCGACTGCACTTTTAAACTGCCCGTGACGAACAATTTGCATTTCGATTCCTAATTTTTCCAATGCACCGGTAAAGAAAGTAACCTGTCCGCTTAAACCTGAGAAAAAGATAAAACCTTCAGGATGAAGAAAAAGCTGAGTAGCTGACGACGCAAGATAATATCCTTTTTGATCCCAAGTAGAAGCGTAGGCAACAATAAATTTCCCGCTTGTTTTGAAATCTTCAAGAGCATTCCGTATTTCCTGTGCGCTCGAAATTCCGGCCAGAACACTTGATGAATTCAAATAAATGCCATCAATTTTGGGGTCGTCTTTTGCTTTATGTATTGCACGAATAATTTGATCCAAACCCGGATTTTCTTTAATCGAAAAGGTAGAAAAATCCATTTGTGAAAAAGGATCACTACTGCCACGATCATCAATTACATAATTCAGATTTAAATTTAAAATACTGTGATCTTTTGCGATAACTTCCATGTCTTCAGCTGATGACATTATGGCGCCAATCATTCCTAAAAACAAAAAGAAAGTAATAATTCCGGCAATAAATACGCCCAAAACAGTTGCTAAAGTATATTTAAAAAATTGCTTCATACTATACTAATTTGATTTTTAATGGTAGCATGGAACTCACATGTTGCTGAAAATCATTTTCATTCGCTTGAGGGCTGTGCAATAACATGTTCGTTTCATAGGTGTAATAATTTTTTTTTGATCAGTCTGCAATTTAGCACTTTTATCGCAAGCTGATATCACACAAATACAAAATAAATAAAAAAGTTTGTTAACAATATTGTGTGTATATATTAGCAGTGACACGCTTTGATGCATTCCGAAGTTTAATCAACTTTGCTATTATTTCGCAAAATGATTAATAAGCATCCATTTATAAAAGTAGTATTATTTATATTACTAGGTTTACCATTTACAAAAGCTATGTCTACAGAGCCAAGTAATCCGCCACGAATAAAGAATTCTAAAATAAACCTTTATTCTGTAAATATCATGGACAATGGGCAATGCACAGCCCTGGAATTAAGTAATATGATACTTTTCTATAATCCGGTTTTGAATCCTGAAAAGGCAGAATTATTAGCGAAAATATATGTTGACGAATCGGTTAAAGAAGGTGTAAATCAAGATATTGCATTTTCTCAGATGTGTCTGGAAACAGGTTTTTTGAACTTTGGAGGTTCTGTATTGCCTGAGCAAAACAATTTTTGTGGTTTGGGAGCCACAAATAAAAACACAAAAGGAGAATCTTTTCCGGATATGCTTACCGGAATTAGGGCACATATACAGCATTTGAAAGCATATGCCTCTACACATGATTTGTACCATGAACTGGTTGATATGAGATTTCGCTTTGTTTCGCGGGGAAGTGCACAAACCATTTACGACCTGCCTGGCAAATGGGCTGCAGATAAGGATTATGCAATAAAACTAGAAGATTTATTAAATCGTTTATTTCTATTAAAATCCCAAAACTTTCAATCTGAAACAGACCTGCTTGTCCAAAAATCGGGCTTTGCAAATTAAATTATTCGACTTAACTTTCAGATTTTCATCAATAAGCAGAAAATTATCTGTTAGATTTTCTATTGGTGAACAAATGGTTAATAAGTTCCTTTTTTGTTCGAAAACCTGTTTGGTTTCTTTATTAATTTTGCTTTGCGATGGAAAAAACAGTGATCTTATTGGGGAGTAATTTAGGTGACAGAAAAGCATTGATTCTGAAGGCTAAAGATTTGCTTGAAGCCAAAGTGGGAAAGTGCATTCAGCATTCTTCACTCTATGAATC
>JAZDJM010000109.1:0-6015 GCA_043804305.1 Bacteroidota bacterium | reverse complement strand
TTTTAGATTGGGCTCAAGCTGAGCCACACCAATACAATATTTACTGAATTTGCCTGGATGTATTTGGTGTTTCTTTAAGAGCTCATCCAAAACATTATTTTTTGTATTTAAACTTCTTTTTATTTCAAGAACACAAACATGCTCCATTTCAATTTCGCTGCCGTTTTTTAAGTTTTCATACGAAAGCTGCCAATCGATGGTGATGCGTTCAGGATTATTTAAATTAACCAGTGTGATTCTTAAAAATTCGTTGCGTAGCGTTTCTGTTAGATTAACCGGCAAAAACGGAGTTCTTTTTTTCAAAAAATTAGAGTCTTCCTGCAATTGAAAGGAATTTGGATTATCGAATTCAATTCTTTTTTTTGAGGTTATCCCTTTGTTATTTTTCACTTTAACTTCCAGAAAAAATTGATTGGAGTTTAAATAATTGCGCGTTCTCACTTTATACCTTTTCCGAAGTCCATTGTGATGCTGATGATACATATCAAATTTTAATGTATCGTAATAAGTGGTTGAATAGGTTTGAATACCCGATCCGTTAATTTTAAGTAAGCGATAATTATCCGGCATTTCTTTCAATAGCTCTATCAAATACTTTTGATGAAAAAGATACTTAGTATCAATTCTTTTAAAAAAACTTACTTCATCCATTTGCTCCAGATTTATAGGTGCAAACTTAAAGAGCAAATCATTTATATTATTTATTGAGCTTATATTCATAGGTTTTCTTTTTATATAACCGGCCTTTAGCATCATAATATTCTTTGCTTGTTCTCAGATTATTTGTATAAAAAGTAATCGCTTTTTTTTCGAGATTGCCCTCAAAGTCATAAATCAGTTCTTCAACTAAATTCCCATTGGAATCAAATTTGTATTTTTCCCACAATTTTATTTCACCTTTACGGCTAAGTTCTTTTATTTCAATAATTCTACCTTCATTATCGTAGCTTATTTCTTCGATAATGTATTTTTCAGGATTGCCTTTATTAAAACTTTGCTCCCAGGTTTTTATGGAGCTTATACCATTAGAAATTATTTGCGATTTGCTCTGGCTAAATAATGGGCTAGAAATTATTATACCTAAGAGTAAAAATATCCATTTTTTCATAATTAAATTTTTAATGATTTAAATACTATAATTGTTCAACATAAATATCGCCAAGATTTATTACATCAAATTCATTTACAATTTCTACTTCTTTTAAGATGACTATATCTTGTGTTCCGCCTCTAATATCTTCGGAATACAAATAAATTTTATATTTCCCTTTAATTAAACTTCTGAAAGTAAATGTGCCGTCGTAATTGGTTCGAATTCTCTCATCGTAAGAAGGATGTTTCCCATAAATTAAATACACTTCATGGTCTTGCGCCAATGTAATGTCTTTTACAATTAGGTTGGGATAACTGGAACTATTGAGATAGTTAATCAGGAAAACTTTTCCTTTTATACTGGCACTTCCTTCGTTATAATCGACTGTATTAATTTTGGCAAGCTGTCCTAAATCCAGTTCTTCATTCTTTTTCAGGTCTATATCCATTACAAATTCTTTGTTCTCAAAATAGGCTGAAGTGGTGTCGTCAGAATAGAAATAGATTTGATATTTACCGGGAAAAAGGTACTTAAATTCAAATTTTCCGTCATAAGTAGTAGATACTTTGTCACTTATCGTACCGCTTTTATTAAAAAGAATATAGATATCTTCATCAGCAGCTTTCTTTTCATAAATCAATTGACTATAATCGTCGTTATAGAATTTTTCAACCAAAACACCTTTAATGCTTGAATTTCCGCCATAACCTTCCTCTTTGTTACAACTAGAAAAAAAAATCAAAATAGCCATAAAGAGGCTCTTGAATAACAGCTTTTGAATTTTCATATCACTACAGATTTTAACGAATATGCTAAAGGATTAAAATTACATATAAAAAAAAGTTTTTTTTTACACCTGTAAAACTCATGTTAACATAGACTTGTTAATAAGCAAAATAAATCGCCTTGAATTCGATTTATCGAATAATCAGTTTAAATACCAGATTTGAGTCCGTCTTTAACAAATAAATTCCTTTGTTAAACTCGTTTGTATCAAGACCTGAGACCTGATTTCCGATATAAACTCTCTGGCCGAACATATTGAAAACTTCGATGTTTATGGTTCTGCTGAATTGTACACTTCTGCCTTGTGTGACAGGGTTTGGAAAAATTACAAAAGAATTGTTCAAATCAAGTTCATCAGTACCAACAGAATTATTGGAAGTTCCGGGTGTTGGTCCAAGAGGGATTTGAAAAAATTTCCAGGTTTGAAAACCATCTTTTTCCCGGCCATAGGAAATATCGGCAGTTTGTATTCCAAAAGCAATTTCATCGACTAAAGTAGAGTCGGGTGCCGACAATAAAATATGCTCACCGCTTGCACTTAACCTGAAATTTGTATGCAAGGGGCCGCGCTCTGTCCTGTCGTCAGCCCAAATTATTTTATATGCATGTGGAGGAATGATCGTACTTTGAAAACCCTGTGGAAATTTATATTTGTATGGATTGTTTACATCGTCGGAAATGAAAAAATCCTTTAAATCAACTGATTTATTGTTTGGGTTGTATAGCTCAATCCAGTCAGAATAAGCTGCAAATTCATCAACAAAAGTCTGATTGTTTTGAGCCATAAACTCATTAATAAAAAGTACATCCGTAAAAACAAATTCCGGATCTTTTTCAAATATGGCAGTATAATTAACTCCGCTCAACGCGCTGACAATCAGTGTGTCGTTTGTATCATTGGTTTCCTGCCATTTTTTAAACCGATAACCCAGTTTCGGAATTGCTATCAGTTGAAAAGGAACGTTTTTGAAATAAGTCCCGTGCCAGGGGTAAACGTTTGAACTAACACCATCAAGTTTTTCCGAAATAATTATTGAGTTAATCTGAATATTTCCCATTTTCAAGTCGTTTACATTCAGTTCAATGTGTATGGAATCGGCCAGGGTGAACTCTTCTTTTAGATGATCAATAATTTTTCTTTTTCTGTGTTTTGTATAGTCTCTGAGATTACTAAGTGTTGAATTCCATTTTGTTAAGCTTGGAACTTCGTTTTGGCGTTCGGCCAAAGTCAGTGCCACGGCAGGGTAACGCCATCTTTGCACATGCTCAAGCATTTCCCGGCTAATAATCTGATCAATCTGATTGATTTTCAGATTGATGTTTTTAGCGCTAAAATTGGAGTTCATTAAATCGCAAATTCGATTCACAAAATCAAAAACAAATTGCTGATTCTGTTTAAGGCCTCTTGCCAAAACGGTAGATTTGCCATAAGACGGATCGAATGAATTATCCAAAACATTAACAGAAGGGGAAATACTGCTACATGAACTACCAAAGGTTAAATCAAAATCGAATAAAAACCAGCGCCATTTTCCGTCCAATCCATTGATACCGCCCGATTTTGTATCAAACCCTTTGTATCTCCAGAATTTTATATTGGTGTTTACCCAATCAACATTGCCTAAATATACTTCTGAAGCAAAATAATTCAGATAATTATCAATATCAACCTTTTGCTTTACATAATCATAATTGGATTTCAACGACATATCGTTGATCTGCACATAATCAAGCAAATTATTGTATGGGGCATCATCACCAGTTTCTCCAGAATCCAAACTTCCGCTATTGCGAAGAATTACATAGTCACTTGATTTTTTTCCATACTTTTCTTCCAGATAATCCTGATCAAATCTTTCTTTAATGGTGTGAATTCCCCAATATTCGCCATTAATAAATACTATCACATGCCGCAGATGCTGAATATCCATATTCAGATTTTGCAATAATAAACCTGATAAATCATCTCTTGGAAAGCAATCAGGCCTATGCCCGGGGCCACGAACCAAAAAAGTCTTAAATTTATTTTCATCAATATTTTCAAACCACTTATATTCTAAAGTAGATTTACCATATTGATTTCGGGCATACATTCTTAAATTCTTAATGGCCGAGTGCCTTCCTCCACCGCCGTGAATGCGAGCTCCAAATGTTTGTTCAAAAGCTAAAGTTCCCGATTTTTCGAAGAATTGAATTAATACCGGCCTCTCCCATTCATCACTGCTTTCGTTATAATTTCCTTCTTCGCCCGCAGTACCATAGACATATATTCCATACTCATCACTAAATAAATTATCATTGTCAGTGGTTATTGACATTACAGGCAGACTGTATCTGTTAGTCATTTCCGGATTAATAAAATAGCTTTCAGTTCTAATTGTACTTGGTATATAATTCGACTTAAAAGCTCTAGCTCTCAATACGTTTGATTTATTTATCGGGCCATAGGGCTCTAGCCATCCACGTGTATTCACCCTGTCGATATCATATCCCGGAAACGGATAATTAAAGCTCGGATTAGTAGGAATTAAGGAAATGACATTTGGCTCGCTCGCCCTGTTTATTAAATTTAATGGTGTTGAGTAAAGTGATGATTCCGTTGTTGGATCGGCTCCGTCTATAGTATATCTTATTTCAGTACCCGAATTACTACTCGATAAACTTACATTTATTGGAGCCGGATAAAATCCTGAGACCATACTCATTGTTGGTTTTTCCAAATAACCTAAATAGGCTGTTGTCGTATTTGCTTTTTTTGGTGTTGGTTCGCTGAAATATTTATACCTGCCATCTTCATCGGCTTTATAGCCATACGAAATATCTTCGATAAGCTTAACAGCATGCATTTGATCAATTAGACTTCCGTCTGATTTCGATAAAAAAATTGTTTCCCCCTCATTTAAAAGTTTAAAATTAGCATGAAGTTCTGTTTCTGTACTGTTTTTTTCTGAAGCAAAAACAAGTATATATCCATTTGCAGCAAGTGTAATATCAGGAAAATTCCATTTCAAGGGGTTCTCGGCCTTATCGGATAAATAATACGATTTCAGGCTAATTTCAGAATTACCATAGTTATGTAGCTCTATCCAATCAGAATAATCTCCATTCTTATCCTGTAAACCAGTAATATTTGAGGATACAATTTCGTTTATTCGAAGTTCTTGAGAATTAACAACTTGTACGAATCCTATTAAAAATAATGCTAATAAAAACTGCTTAGAATAATAAAACATAATTTCTTGATTTATTGCTGTATAAATATTGCAATTTCGCAAATCTATAAAAATAAAACCGAATTTTATTCCTTAGAAAGCGAATTAACAAATTAATAATAATTATTAGCGGTGAATACTTTATACTGTTGATAATCTGTTATATACGCTCTTTTCTTGCAGACCAAATCATTAAGAGCATCGCACTAAGCAAGAACACTATTGCAATACCGAAAGTGAGGGTATATCCAAATAATTCGTAGAATAAAACTCCAATCAGTGGCGCATATAAAGCTCTTATACCGGTTAATGATAAGTGTAATGATTGTAAATCTGCAGCATCTTCATTCTTCCCAAAATACGATGAACCAATAAACCACAGCAAAGACATACTTGCAGCAAAAACACCGTGAAACACGATATAAAGCAACAGTAAATAATAGACCTTGATGTTTAAAAACTGGAAATGTCCGGGAAAATATTGTGTTATGGCCAAAAAGAAAATATACAGCATCATAGAGCCGAAAGTGATTGCGGCAAAATTCCGAGGATCAATTTTCCCCATCAAACGGCCAAAATAAGGCAAGAAAATTATGGCCAAAATATTATACGCGTTTTTATAAAATGCAATACTCGAATAGTTTAAGTCCAATGCTTTGTCAAAATAAATAGTAATAACGGCAATTGTGCCCATAAACCCAAAACCATAAAGCATAAAACCCAACTCAAAATGGTAGAAAGGTTTACTTGTTTTTAGCATAGTATGCATATTCTTCCATGAAGTCTTAATCGCTTTGAAAAAGCTTTCTCTGATATGGATTTTGAGTTCAGCCTTGTATGGAATTTTCGATAAAAGATGAATAGAACTTATCCCAACAATTGCCACAAAAGGAAAAACATAGGTATAAGTATATGGATTCCAAT
>JAZDJM010000108.1:0-2099 GCA_043804305.1 Bacteroidota bacterium | reverse complement strand
GGCATAAGTTACACCATCCAGAAACATACCGTCTTTGATCAGAACCGGCCCGACCAATCCAATAAATACCGAAATTGATATAAGTAGAAATAGAAATCCTGTTTTGTTTTTCATTTTTATTAATAAAGTCAAATAAAATGATTTTTGAAGAATTAGTTGGATTTTTATTCAAAGCAATTTTACCAATAGTTTTTCATTAAATCAGTGGTCCATTCAGGTTGTTTCACTTCACCTTTTGGCAGAAATTCTTTAAACACAGGCTTAATGTCGATAACTGGTGTTCCGTCAATGGCATCAAGATGATAAACAAACAATTTTCTGCCATCTCTTTTCAATAAATTAACTATGGTTGTCCCAATATGATTTGGCCTGTCTTTTTTGCGTTGTGCAAAAATCCCGACTTTCGGATAGCTTTTATTTTCTCTTGGATGTTCGCTTCCAATAACAGTTTTAGTCGCCTTATTAAAATAAAAGATAATTTCCAGGTGAGAGAACTGCTCTATCCCATCCAGACATTCATCAGGCAAATCATCCGCCAGCTCAATTTCTGATTCTACCAAAGACCAATGATCATCAATGGTCTCATTCCTTTGGCTTTTTACAAATGCTATTGGTTTGATTTCAAAGTGTATTTTTTTTGCTGTATTCATTGTAAAATCAAATAAAATTAACGAAACAGAAGTCGAAGTAATGCAGTGAAATCCAAATTTGTTCTGTGATTTTAAAATTTCATATTGTTTTACCTCTAAAACCTACAATAAATCTACAAATTTTTATAGCTTAAAATGCTTGCATTTACGGTAATTTTAACCTTTTTCCTAAAAATATGTTATTAAAGCAGAAATATTGGGCATTTTTATATTTTTACATCATTTACTTGAATACATGCAAATTCATCAGGACATAGAAGATGTGGATATTAACAAAGCCGTACTTACAGTTGGTGTTTTTGATGGTGTCCACCTGGGTCATCAGGCTGTTATAAACAGGCTAAAACAAATTGCCAATCAGACATATGGTGAGACTGTTATACTCACTTTCTGGCCTCATCCACGACATGTTTTGAAATTAGATCACCAAAACCTGAAACTTCTCAGCACAATTGATGAAAAAGCGTTATTGCTGGAAAAAGCTGGCATCGACCATCTGATCATCCTTCCTTTTGACCAAACCTTTGCTGATCTTTCAGCACATGATTTCGTCAAAAATATTCTTTTAGATAAAATTCAGGTCGCCAATTTGGTAGTAGGCCACAATCATCATTTTGGGAAAAACAGGGAAGGTAATTTCAAATTACTTACCGGGTTCGCCAGTATATATAACTTTAAGATAGAAGAATTACCTGCACACACCAAACAACATATTGATGTTAGTTCTACAAAAATACGGGAAGCGCTTGATGTTGGTAATTTGCCGCTGGCAAAAGAATTTTTGGGTTACGAATATTTTCTTTCCGGGAAAGTGGTGGAAGGAAAACGGCTTGGGAAAACAATTGGATTTCCAACAGCTAATATTGACGTAATTGGTTTTAAATTAATTCCGGGAGATGGAGTTTTTGCTGTTGAAGTATTTATAGAAGGAAAAAGATATCCGGGAATGCTCAACATAGGCAAACGGCCTACAGTGAATTACGATCAGCAAAACAGAACCATTGAGGTACATATCATTGGTTTTGAAAATGACATTTATCATAAAGATCTCACGCTGGTATTTAAGCAAAAATTACGCAACGAACAAAAATTCAACTCAGTTGAAGATTTACGCTTACAATTAGTCCGGGACAGGGAGCAGACTTTGCAACTCCTACTTAATACAAGCTCCAATAAAAACTAACAAAACTCTTTCACCTTTGCCTTGGCTCTTTTCAGAGAGATATCAAAATCATCGAAAATATTGGCTTTTCCGACCATGAAAGAAATCCTGTTTTTATCTAATTCAGATCTCACTCCCGCCTGCACTCCTGAAAGCAAAATAATTATATTATTTGCCTGAAGCGATTTTATCGCATCGCTGAAGTTTTTAATACCAGTAGAATCAATAAAGTTTGGAGACGAAAGTTTGTAGTCGGAATAAAGAAGTGAGAAGGTGGGAAAAAATTC
>JAZDJM010000107.1:0-4503 GCA_043804305.1 Bacteroidota bacterium | reverse complement strand
GGATCCGAAAGTTCCAGTATAACATCAACGGAGCTAATATTCTGTAGGATTTCGATTAAAAAAAGTGATTTAAAACCAATTTCAATTTCTTCTCCTTCATACTGGCAATTAATTTTTTCATAAGCCGAAATTGAAAAATCTATATCTCGGGCAGAAATGGTTAATTGATTGCCAACAATGCTGAGTTTTACTAAATTACTCGCCTGGTTTGAAAAAACTGATACTCTTCTCAGTGTATTATATAATTCAACCCTGTCAATTGTCAGTTTATTTGGATTGTCAACAGGAATAACTGAATCGTAATTTGGATAAACACCTTCAACCAACCTGCAAATTACTTTAAAAGTGCCTAATTCAAAATAAGCATTCTTGTTGTCAAATTCAACATTGACAGGAGATCCTTCTTTTGGCAAAATATTTTTAAGCAGGCCTGCCGGTTTTTGAGGCAAAATAAAAGAAGCATCTTTTTCAGCGGCAATGTCTGATCGTCTGTATCTGACAAGTTTATGAGAATCAGAAGCTACAAAAGTCAATGTTTCGGTTGTCAGCTCTATAAAAATCCCATTCATTACAGGACGCAATTCATCATGAGCGGTGGCAAAAATAGTTTTTGTAATTCCTTGAAATAATATTTCAGAGCTTATCTGGATTTTTGTTGCCTCATCACTTTTGATCACCGATGCCTGTGGGTAGTCTTCTCCATTTAAACCAACAACGCTGAATTTCCCGTTTTCTGAGAGAATATCAATGGCAAGTGTTTCATCATCGATATTAAAAGTAAGTGGCTGTTCAGGAAATTCTTTTAAAGAGTTCAGAAGGATTTTTGCCGGCATGGCTAATAGTCCCTTTCCTGATGCATTCTCAAGGATTATTTTCGTGATCATTGTTGTTTCAAGGTCAGAGGCCTTGATGGTTAATTCATTCCCTTTCAGTTCAAACAGGAAATTATCCAGGATAGGTAAGGTGTTTTTCGCATTAATTACTTTGCCAATGGCCTGTAAATGGTGCTCTAATTCTTTACTTGATATTACAAAATTCATTGTTTTCCTTTTTATTGATGATGACCAAAATTATCAAAAAATATTTCACAAAAGTAGTCTTTTCCTTCAATATTTTAGATTAAAGAAAATCCTTATTTAAAACAATCATTAAAATTGCATTAATGCATTAAAGCGGATTATTTAAAAAAGTCTTTCTTTTCTTTAAAAATAGGGTCAAATACAAAATACTGAATTAATAAAATTGTTGAAGTGTCAGCATCCATAAATGCATACTGGTAATCCACATCGTACTCAAAAGTTCCGCCTGTTCCGTCCAGTAGATTTATTCCCGGTTTAATATAGGTGGTTAATTTTTTACTTGTCTGGTCTGCTTTTTCAACTGTAATAATGTAATCGGGTTGTGATTGTAAAATAGAATCTTTTTTCACCGGATCCATTTTCGTGACAAAACTGTCAAAAGCTACTTTTTTAAAATACCCGATATACATTTTCACTTTCATCGTGTCAAAATTCTCAACCGGTTTATTGTCAGAGAGTGATTCTAGGCTGAAAGAATTATCTCCATTATTAATTGCCCGGAATGATTGTTCAGGCTTCGAGGGTTTTTCAACAGATACTGAATGAATTTCATTAAACCGATAATTAAAGATAGTACGATCGCGCCATTCAATTTCACTTAAAAAAAATCTTTGTGTTAAAAAGCCCCTGAATCCAGGGATGTAAGTAATAAATGGTCTTGAAGATCCTTCAAGCAGCATAAAAGTACCCAGGTTGTCAGGAGTGGCATCCCCGACATAGTAAGTTTTTGCCAATTTGTCTTTTTGGTAAATTTCAACTTTTACCGATCTGGTGGCCAGGCTTTTTATTATTGTTTCAAGAGCTGAGTTGGCCACAGGAGAAGAAATTTTAACCCGCTGCATGGTTTCAAGCAGCAGATTGACTTTTTCTTTTTGTGCTTTGTATTTCTGGTTGACAATCCATTCACCTTCAATTTTTTCCAATGTTACAAACTGGTTTTCTTTATTTGCCATAAAGATTTTATTTACCACAGAAGTGTCATCTATGGCAAAATCTTTTAATTCTCTTTTAATTGTTCCTTTGGTTTGTATAAGTGTTATTAAAAAAGCAATAATAACCAGCACTCCAAGAATAATGAACAATTTTGTGTTTTTTTTCATCTGTTTATAATTTAAAAGTTTTTAGCGTATTTCTTTTTTCTGAAAAAGTGAACTGCGATTCCCACCAAAATTGTAAATAATACAGGAATGATGGTGTTCATAATTTGCCATAAAAACCGTTGCTCGGTTGTTTTTTTCTTGTCGAGTAGCCTGAGCTTAAAATCTTTAGCCCTGACAGCAAGTATTTGAGGATCGCCACACAAATAATTAATGCAATTCATGATGAAATCTTTGTTTCCGCTATAATAAATTTCCTGAAACCACTTGTCAGATCCGAGCGGAAGCGGGTAAATTTCTCCTCCGACAATTTTGAATGGATTTTTAATGATATCTCCATCAGCCACAACAATCATTTTTGCATATTTACTGCTGTCTTTAAAGCCAATTTCTTTGCTTTCTAAAATTGTTGTGGGAATCCGGTGATTAAAAACCGATTCGAACCTGCCTTCCATCAGCACCGCTACCGGCTGAAAAGGATTATCAAAGTACTTTTCATCGGGGACATCATTGATAATTCTAAGGCTGATCAACGCGGGGGCGTTTACCAATCTTGAATAATCACTGGTATAAAGAAGATATTTTTTCCTGACTTCATAATTGTGGCCAACGGTATCCAGATTACTTAAAAACTCAGTTTTTATCAAGCCAATATTTTTTGTGATTGGCTGATCACCAAGAGGCGTGAGCAGGGGAAAATAAATCCATCTTGCTGGTGAGAATTTTGCCTGTGTTCCTTTTGTGGATGTATTTATTGGAATAACTGCACATTGATTGTCCTGAACCAGTTTAGGATTGATGCGCACGCCATATTTGAAAAGCTGATCAGAAAGGTTGAGCTCTTTTATGGTTGCCAGGGTAGCATCAGAATAAGCAAGGCTGTCCATATTGATTTTTATCGGGTCAATTAACCAGAACGAACTGCCACCATTCATGATAAACTGGTCGATGATGAATTTATCCCGTTCGGTAAATGCAGAGTCCGGTTTTGCAATTACAATGGCATCAAATCCATCCAGACTTTTCAACCTTCCATCAATCCTGACTCTTTTAATCGTGTAAAAATCAGATAAAACCAAAGAAATATCAGCGGTTTCATAGCCGGGTAATTCGCCATGTCCTTCAATAAAAGCAATTCTTGGTTTTTTTTGCCTGATCAGTTTTCTAATTCCGTTAGTGAGCTCATATTCCAGTGTCTGAACAGCGTTGTTTAAACCGGCATCAGGAGAATAACCGGTGTTTTGTCCCAACAGGTTTACGGGCATTTCCTGCCCCCGGTAACTTAGTATGGTCCCCGGGAAAACCAGTTTTTGTGATGTGGAACCATCTTTCTCTTTTGCCTGTATATTGGCTGGATCCAATCCTTTTTCATATAACTGCCTGAAAACATCATTCCGCGTTCTTTCATCAGTATTTTCAGAAGGATCAATGAATTCATATTCAATATTGGAGCCACCATAAACCCTGAATTCATCAAGTATTTCTTTCGTGCTGTTTTGCAATCTTTTAAATCCTGCCGGCAAATCGCCTTCAATATATACTTTGAAAAATACAATGTCTTCAAGGTTTTCTAAAAGTTCAATTGTTGTTTCAGAAAGTGTGTAACGTTTATCTGAGGTAAGATCAATCCTGAAGAATAAGTAATTGCCAACATAGCTTATCAAAACAATAATGGCAAGCAGTAAAAAAAGTTCAATCAGGTTATTCCGTCTAACGTCTTTTTTTTTCATTCTATATAATTTCAATTTTTTTGTTCAGGTTAAAATGTTTATTTGAAACAATAGCTTTCGGTTTTTATAGCCTATTACCATTTTCTGCTTTCTATTACTATTTTGGTTATAACAATAAAAAAAGAAATGAGGCAGGCAAAATAAATGATATCGCGGGAATCAATCACACCCCGGCTCATCGATTTATAATGTTCAAAAATTCCAATAGATATGACAAAGTTCTGAAAGCTGCCGTTTGTAAAAAGCAAACTGATTGAGTCAAAACCAATAAATAATAGAAAGCATAAAACTATTCCAATGATAAAGGCGATAATCTGGTTTTCAGTAACCGATGATGAAAAAACGCCTATGGCAACATAACTGCAAGCAAGAAAAAACAATCCGATATATGAACCCCATGTGCCTCCAGTGTCAATATTTCCTGTGCAAGTATAAGTGTTAGCTGTTTTATCATCGCAACTAGCACCTGCACCACAGTCTAAATCACATTGGTTGCTTTGTTGAGAGTTACATACATTATTTGAGCCCCCTGTACATTTTGTGCAAGAAAAGCATTGACCAAGATCATTTGAATCACAATAATATGTCAGTCCGGTG
>JAZDJM010000106.1:0-2200 GCA_043804305.1 Bacteroidota bacterium | reverse complement strand
CTACTAACTTTGAAGGATAAACATAGAATTATGACTCAATTAGCAAAATACAATGTTAAGTTTTTAGGAGCAGTCGGAACAGTTACCGGTTCTAAATATCTTCTTACTCTTGATGATAAAAAAATACTAATTGATTGTGGTCTTTTTCAGGGACTTAAGCCACTTCGAGAGCTTAATTGGATGGATTTCCACATAAATCCTTCGGAAGTAGATGCTGTGCTCCTGACTCATGGCCATTTAGATCACTGTGGCTATTTACCTCGTTTGGTAAAACAAGGGTTTTGTGGGCCTGTCTATTCCACTTTTCCTACGGCCGATTTGGTTGAAATAATTTTAACCGACAGTGCTAAAATTCAGGAAGAAGATGCCGAATTGGCTAACATTCACGGCTATTCTAAACATAGTCCGGCTTTGCCTTTATACGATTTAAAAGATGTTGAGCATACTTTGCCGCTTCTTCATCCAATTGCTGTCGACAAATGGCTTGCGTTGGATGAAGAAATCAGATTTAGATTCCGACATAATGCGCATATTCCAGGTGCATCATTTATTGAGTTAAAAGTAAAAGATAAGCTCATTGTTTTTTCCGGCGATATCGGCCGTCCGAACGATCCGATGCTTTTAGCACCTGACACTCCTGAACGTGCTGATATTCTTTTTGTTGAATCAACTTACGGCAATCGTGAACATTCTGAAGAAATTACTGAAGATACCTTGCTGCGCATTATTAATGATTGCATAAATAAGCATGGGCCTTTGTTTGTGAGCAGTTTTACCGTTGATCGCGCTCAGGATTTTATGTATTTGGTCTGGAAACTGAAACAAACGAAAAAAATTCCGGATATATCTGTTTATCTTGATAGTCCGATGGGTGTTGATGTAAGTAAATTATTTTTAAAATATCCGGAATGGTTGGCCATGGATGCGGGTGAGTTTCAGGAGGTTTTTAAAAATACCAAAATTGTTCATTCCATAAAGGAAACACAAATGCTTGCCAAAAATAAAAAGCTTCAAATTGTTATTGCCGGAAGTGGAATGATGAATGGCGGCCGAATACTTAGTTATTTGGAATCTCAATTGGAGAACCCGAATGCCACATTTATTCTTCCGGGTTATCAGGCAGAAGGTACGCGTGGAAGAACACTCTCAGAAGGCGGAATTTCAGTAAAATTACGCGGAAAATATTATCGGGTAAATGCCACCATTGAGCACATAACTACCATGTCGTCGCATGCTGACAGAAGCGAAATTATTGATTGGTTAGGGCAAGTAAAAAACACGCCTGAAAAGGTTTTTATTGTTCATGGCGAAAAAGATGCGGCCAAAGGATTGAAAGCTAAGCTTGAAGAAGTTTATCAATGGAATTGTGTTATTCCTCAATTGAATGATGAGTTTGAGCTTGATCTTTGATTAGTGCAAGAAAAGGATTGGACTTTCGGTTTATATAAAAAATTTGGTGATTTAATATCTAATAATTAAACGATTAAATCACCAAATTCTATAAAAATTCGGTACAAATCGCTTAAAAAGCTATCCCGACAGAAAATGCGAATCTGAATCCGGGCAATATTAATTTGTTTGTTTTTGCACCAACATAATCCGATCCTTTAACAAATTCGAGTTTATTGCCAATTAGAGGAATGTCGGTGAAATTAACCTCAACTTCGTCAAATAATTCATCAATATCGATAGTGCCGTTTACATCAGTAACTGTTAACTCAGCATTGGTCGATTTTGCTTCCAAGCCAAAAAACGACCATTCTAAAGTTATTGTTTTAGCAATCATGCATTGCACTCCCATGTGAATTCCACCTCCAAATCCGGAATAATCGCCATCAAATTTTGCCGGATAAACAGTGTTGTCATTCGTATCCGTAAATTCAGCCTCAAAATCCAAGGTAAAACTTTCATATTTCATATAGGGTTCAATGAAAAATCCGACAGGCGCTCCTTTTTTCGAAAAATTAAAACGATAACCGGGCATAAACAATTTACCAGATATCGTACCGCTTTTCATGCTAAATTCCTCAGATGAAAAATCAGGGGCATAATCCAAAGGGTTGATACCGCTTGGTAATCCTAAATTAAAAGTGAAAGATCCATTCTTGTTAATAACCCTTTCGTAGCCAATTGTTGCTTTTCCAAAAGCCAAGCTTGTAGGAAAAAACTTAATAACATTTTTTTTGCTAATAAAAGGAGC
>JAZDJM010000105.1:0-3465 GCA_043804305.1 Bacteroidota bacterium | reverse complement strand
AAAAAAAATTACCCATCTGTTTACCAAACGCCCAGTTTTCCCGGACGAACGTTTATATCCATTGATCAAACGAAAAAAGAGGCCGTGTTTGCACTAACAATTATACCTAATAACCTTTTAGGCTACAAACCCCTCCTTCTAAGCCTCAATCTCAACCTAAACCTTAGTCAAACACTCCCGCCCCTGATCCACTCGAAGTGCCTAATAAACCTTCCCTAATCAATTATACCCGTACTTTTACTCCGGTATTCAACTCCCTTACATTTCCGACTTGGTCTGGTTTAAACTCATCCGAAACCGCTTCACCGGAGAAATCTATCCACCCACAAACGATTACATTCCGCTGAGTTTCAATCCGCTCTATAATCATCCGGAATTTTCTATTCGACAAGCGATAAACAACATTCCCGGGTTTAAATCTTTTTCTTTCCATGATTATACACTTTAAACCACTGCATCCAAACATTTACACTTCTTCACAGTATAAGGATGTCGGGCTAAGTCCTCCATCATGCTTGACTTAAAATAACTCTTCGTCTTAAAAACATGATTACAATCCGGACATTTATAATGATGATACATTCTGTCACCATAATTTTTCAGGTATTTCCTTCCGATTAAAGCCAATAAAGTTTCCATATGCGAATAATTTTAATGCTTAAAAATAAGAAATAAAAGGCAACAATTCAATCCATTGTATAAACGCATATATCTATTGATCAAGCGCCGGGTTTTTCGTTATAAACGATTTCAAATTACATAAAATCACTTCGTTTAACTTTCAAATGTATTCCCTTTTGTAATTGAAATAACAATTACCAAACCTAAATGAAATTCTGTAATTGCACCAGAACTCAATAAGATACTTCATGTAGGTTCGCTTTGTCCAATTTAATCAAATTTGTTTTTTAGAGGAAATATCAAAAAAAACAAAGAACAGAACTTACCCATCTGTTTCCCAAACGCCTAGCATTATCGGACGAACGCTCATATCCATTGATCAAACGAAAAAGCAGGACGAGTTCGGCAGCTATTATACATAACAGCCTCTTATGGTACAAAAAACACCCTTAACCTTTATCTCAACCTTTACCTTAACCTTTACCTCAACCTTTACCTCAACCTTTACCTCAACCAATCAACAACTCAACAACTCAACAACTCAACAGGCAGCCAGCAAATCACCTCCATTCCATCCCAGCCCATTCGTTCCGTTTCCTTCATTCACCACTCTTGCTGTTCCCATCGCTTCCAAAAACCCATTTTTCTTTTCCCTGCGAAATGTTAGCCCCAAAACCACAATTACCTGAATAATTTCATATAATCCTCAAAAGAAAAAATACGATTGCGCTTATAACCGGTCAATTCAATCAATATACCCGCTTTAATAAAATCATTAATCAAACGCAACGCAGTCGAAATGTTAATGTCCAAAGCCTTGGCCACATCACTGGCATCGATGATAGGTTTACTGTATAAAACCTGAAGAAAAGTTCTCGCCAATGCCTGTTTTCTTCCCATAAAACTGATTTTTAACTCCACTTCCTCTCTGAGCATATTTATGCTTCTAAAAGTTTGAATCGAGCTTTCCGACGTGCTTCTAATGCCTGCCAAAAAGAATTTTAACCATTGGGTTAAATCATTATGAGTTCTTACACGATTGAGATTATCGTAATACAATAACCTGTTTTTTTCAAAAAAGTCGGATAAATACAAAGTAGGTCTGTACAAAAGCTGATTACTTACTAGATACAGCGTAATGAGCAATCGGCCAATTCTTCCGTTCCCATCCAAAAAAGGGTGTATTGTTTCAAATTGATAATGAGCTATTCCAATTTTGATAAGTGGGGGAACCATTGAATTTTCATTGTGAAGAAAGTTCTCCAAATCAGCCATTAAATCCGCAACACCAAGTTGATGTGGAGGAATAAAAGTGGCATCGGCCAAACTGCTGCCTCCAATCCAATTCTGACTTCGACGAAATTCCCCGGGAAGTTTATGGGTTCCTCTAACACCTTGCAAAAGCGTAAAATGGGTTTGTTTAAGCAAGCGGTTACTCAATGGGAGCATTTCTAAATTATCCACCGCTTGATTCATAGCCAGTACATAGTTTTGCACTTCCTGCCAATCGTCTTTATTCTCCGCCTGAATATATTCCTCTTTTTGAATTGCTTCATCAATACTGGTCTTAGTTCCCTCAATGCGACTGCTTTTTGTTCCCTCTTTCATAATATGCATTTTGATAAAGAAGTCCACATCCGGAATAAGCTGTGAGAAAGCATTTAATTCGCCAAGTTTAATATTGGCCTCACTCAATATCATATTCAATTCCGCATTATCAATTTGCCAGTTAACATCTATTTTATTAGGTTCAAAGCTTTTGTATTGTAGCCTTTGTATTGATTCCCCTGCTTTAAAACTACCTATATTCATATGCTTAATTTTTATTAATTGCTATATGGAGTTTGCTTTAGTCATCCTTCTATGTGTGTAAATTTTAACACATGTTTCATTTCATTTTTTTTACTTTACTACAAATATAAACATTTATAATTGCACATATCGCATTTTATGCAAATATGTAAATTTCTATTTGCATTTCAATTGAAAATCTTTCACTCAACTTCTCAACCAACCTCAATCTCAACCTTAAAAATTAGCACATTGTCAAGATAACAAATGAATTCATCACCACCCCAGCCATCAATTGCCCGCTTAGGAATTATGCCTCGTGTCCCTCCCGGAACCATCGTCAGTCTTTACACCGAAGCCGGCAATGCATTTGATTTTTACGGACGACAATTGGCTTGTATAATACTTCCTGATGGAAGCTGCCTGAATGATTTATTGATTGAGCAGGGCTATGCAAAAGCAGAAAGTGAATATTCCTGCAAAGAATTAGCCAGGTATCAAGCCGAAAACTGGAATGCGAAGCTGGAAAAAAGAGGTTTGTATGCGATAACGTAATTTTTTTAAACCAAATTTTTTTAAAAAACTCTTATAAATTCTTAAATTCACATTTTAAAAGAAATTTTTTGAAAAAAAAATCTCAAAAACTTGAAAATACATGAAAATTCTTAAAAATCTATGAAAACCTTATAATTCCTTGATAAAGTGTTTTATATGCGATATCAGAAACTTTTTAACCCGGCATTTAAAAAAAATTTCTTGAAAATAATTCTCAATCCCAGGAAAACACTTGAAACCCTCTGCAACCCTTGAAAAGACTGGAATTACCATGAAAAAACATTGAATTTTAAAATGTTTCCCATATATTTCCCACAAAAGAAAAAACGCACTGTAAATATTTGATTTACAGTGCGTTATTTGCGAGTTAGTAGTCCGTAGGGGAATCGAACCCCTGTTACCAGGATGAAAACCTGACGTCCTAACCCCTAGACGAACGGACCTTGTTTTTTGCGGTGCAAAGATATAAAATTCTTTAAATCTCCAAATGAAAAAAAA
>JAZDJM010000104.1:0-9690 GCA_043804305.1 Bacteroidota bacterium | reverse complement strand
TTCCTACAAACCCTTTCGAAAAAAAAATTTGAAAAAATATTAATTACCTTCAATGTACTTCCTCGCTCCTATGCTCAACTAATCGTATCCCCTAAAAGCGAGTGCAAAAATAAAAAGTATTTCTTTAGAAAAAAGAAAAATGTTAAAATAATTCACGAATTAATTCTTTAGGCTTTCTTGACTTTGTAATCCTCAAATATCAAGTTTATTATAAAACTAAATTTGAGTATAAAATTGAAAAAACTTGTAAAATGAATGAGGATTAAAGTAATTCATCAAAAAAAAAAAATTAAATAGTATAACCTATTTTGGCTTAAATACTTCAAAATAGAAAATTGGTTTTAGGAACTTTTGTCCACCAATTTGAAATGCGCTCAATTAATAATAATCAAATCTTCATTATTTTGTTCTAATTGTGATGATGAATTTGCATCAATTTTATCCAAACAAGACTAATCATACTTGCATCACTTTTAGTAATATTAAAAGGAAAAAATCAAAATTATGCAATTTGAAAAACCTATCTTTGCCGCAAATTCTTATAAATAACAAAAAGGCAGGCAGAAATGATTCAATTCTTTTACAAATCACAAGAAAATAAGTATTATATAATTGATAGCCAGGAAGAAATAAAAAGTAAGCAATTAGAAAAATTGAGCTGGCTGTTTTCTGATTCCATACCTGTAAATAGAAAGCAAATTGACGGTATTTTTATTGGTCCGCGAAAGGAAATGATAACACCCTGGAGTACAAATGCCGTAGAAATTTGTCAAAACATGGGAATTTCAGGCATTCGCAGAATTGAAGAGTTTTTGAGTGTAAAGGATGAAAACATAAATTTTGATCCAATGCTTCAAAGACTTGTACGCAGACTTGATGAAACAATTTTTCAAATTAATAAACAAGCTGAAAAGGTTGATTTTATTTTCGACATTGCCGCTTACAACAAAGCTGAAGGTTTGGCCTTGAGCGATGAAGAAGTTGATTATCTGAATGATTTAAGCAAAAAGCTAAGTCGCAAACTCACAGATAGCGAAGTTTATGGATTTGCACAAGTAAATTCCGAGCATTGCCGGCATAAAATTTTTAACGGAACCTTTATTATCAACGGGATAGAAATGCAAGACTCACTATTCGCATTGATTAAAAAAACATCAAAAGTCAATCCCAATCGCTTAGTTTCAGCCTATAAAGATAATGTTGCCTTTGTATTGGGCCCCAGGGTTGAACAATTTGCACCGGCAAGTCAGGATAAAGCTGATTTTTTTCAAATAAAGGATATCAATACGGTTATCTCTTTAAAAGCCGAAACTCATAATTTTCCAACAACCGTTGAACCTTTTAATGGAGCATCAACGGGTTCGGGTGGAGAAATCAGAGACCGGATGGCGGGCGGAAAAGGCAGTATTCCAATTGCCGGAACAGCGGTATATATGACCTCTTATTCCCGGACCGAAGATAATAGATCATGGGAAAAAGCAACGGAAGTCAGGCCGTGGCTCTATCAATCGCCGGAAGAAATTTTAATTAAAGCCTCCAACGGAGCCAGCGATTTTGGAAATAAATTCGGCCAGCCGTTAATATGTGGAAGTGTCCTGACTTTTGAACATTTCGAAAAAGATAAAAAATTTGGATTTGATAAAGTTATCATGCAGGCCGGCGGAATTGGATTCGCGAATAAAGATGATGTATTTAAAAGCATCCCCGAAGCGGGCGATGTTATCATTGTTTTAGGTGGCGATAATTATCGGATTGGGATGGGTGGTGGTGCTGTTTCTTCTGTGGCCACCGGTGAATTTAAAAACGCCATTGAACTGAATGCCGTACAGCGGGCAAACCCTGAAATGCAAAAAAGAGCTTTCAATGCCATTCGTGCAATGATAGAATCAGATAAAAATCCGGTAGTTTCCATTCATGATCATGGTGCAGGCGGACATTTAAATTGCCTTTCCGAACTTGTTGAAGAAACAGGTGGAGTAATCGATGTAAAGAAATTGCCCATTGGTGATCCAACTTTATCTGCAAAAGAAATTGTAGGGAATGAATCGCAGGAAAGAATGGGATTAGTGCTAAAAACAAAAGATATCGACTATTTACAAAAAGTGGCAAACCGAGAAAGAAGCCCAATGTATTTAGTGGGTAAAACCACTGATGATAAAAGGTTTAAATTCGAAGATGAAGGCCGCGCTCCGATTGATCTGGAGCTAAAAGATTTTTTCGGAAAGCCCCCAAAGACAATACTCGAAGACGTTAAAATGGATGCTGATTTCCAGTCCATCAATTATTCGAAAGAGAAATTGAATGGATATCTGGAACAACTTCTTCAACTGGAAGCAGTGGCTTGTAAAGATTGGCTAACGAATAAAGTTGACCGATCGGTAAGCGGAAAAATAGCCAAACAACAATGTGCCGGTCCTCTTCAACTTCCGTTAAACAATGTTGGAGTTGTAACCATTGACTTTCAGGGCGAAAAAGGTATTGCAACATCATTGGGGCATGCTCCTGTCAGTGCATTAATCGATCCTGCAAAGGGCTCACAATTAAGTATAGCAGAAGCCCTTACCAATTTGATCTGGGCCCCGATTGAAGGGAAATTAGCCGGTGTTTCTTTGAGTGCAAACTGGATGTGGCCGGCCAGAAACAGTGGCGAAAATGCACGTTTGTATGAAGCTGTAAAAGGCGTAAGCGATTTTGCTATTGATTTGGGTATCAATATCCCCACAGGTAAAGATTCGCTATCGATGACCCAAAAATATGAAAATGATGTGGTTTATTCACCGGGTACCGTAATCATATCCGCAGTTGGTGAAGTAACTGATGTGAAAAAAGTAGTTGAACCCGTATTACAAAATAGTATTAACAGTAAATTGTTTTATATCGATTTATCTTTTGAAAGCAAAAAACTGGGCGGAAGCAGTTTTTCTCAGATGCTTAATAAGATTGGAAATGAATGTCCGGGAGTTTCAGATGCATTGAAATTTAAAATAGCTTTTGACACTATTCAAAAGCTTATTGAAGATGAATTGATAGTTTCCGGCCATGATATTTCAGCCGGTGGTTTGATTACAACATTATTGGAAATGAATTTTGCCAACGTAAATGGTGGTTTATCGCTTTCTTTAGATTCTTTAAATGAAGATGATATCATTAAACTTTTGTTTGCTGAAAATCCCGGAATAGTGTTCCAAACTAATCAAAGTGATACGGTTGAAAGTCAGCTTCAAAAATCGGATATTGTTTATTCGTTAATTGGTGTGCCAATCGAGGAAAGAAAGCTGGAAATAATACATCAAAACACTAATTATACTTTTGATATCAACAATTTACGCGATATCTGGTACAAATCATCTTTCTTATTAGATCGTAAACAAAGTGGAGAAAACTTAGCCAAAGAACGTTATGCCAATTACAAAAATCAAGCGCTTCAATTTAATTTCAATTCGAATTTCGAAGGAAAACTTATCCAGTTTGGTTTAACAAAAAAACGTGAAGCTTCGACCGGGGTTAAAGCGGCAATTATTCGCGAAAAAGGGGTAAATGGCGATAGAGAAATGGCTTATTCTCTTTACCGGGCTGGATTTGATGTTAAGGATATTCATATGACTGATTTAATTTCAGGAAGAGAAAATCTTGAAGATATAAATATGATTGTATTTGTTGGCGGATTTTCAAATTCTGATGTTCTTGGTTCTGCAAAAGGTTGGGCAGGGGCATTTCTTTACAATGAGAAAGCAAAAAATGCATTGGATAATTTTTATAAACGATCGGATACGCTTAGTCTTGGTGTTTGCAATGGTTGTCAATTGATGATTGAACTGAATTTAATTAATCCTGAATTCTCTACAAAATCAAAAATGTTGCACAATGCAAGCCATAAATTCGAGTCGGGTTTTATCAATGTGGATATAGAAGAAAACAATGCGGTGATGCTTGGTAGTCTAGCCGGAAACCGTTTAGGAATTTGGATAGCTCACGGAGAAGGCAAATTCAGCCTGCCTATGAACGAAAGCGAATACAATATTCCAATGAAATATGGTTTTGAACAGTACCCTGCCAGTCCTAATGGTTCTGATTATAATGCCGCTGCCCTTTGCTCAAAAGATGGTCGTCATTTGGCCATGATGCCTCATTTGGAAAGAGCAATTTTTCCCTGGCAATGGGCCTACTATCCTTCAGATAGAAAAGAAGATGAGATAACACCTTGGTTAGAAGCATTTATCAATGCCAGAAAATGGGTAGAGCAGAAAATGAAATAATTTGTTTTCATTGAATTAAAGTGGAATAAAATTCTTCAATTACGCTGTCTAGATATACTGAGCTGTAAACGATCTTCGATTTTCAATAATAGATTCCGGCTTTCCTTCAAAGAGAATTTCGCCACCTTTGTCTCCGCCCTCGGGCCCGAGATCGATAATCCAATCAGCACTTTTAATCACTTCAAGATTATGCTCTATAACCACTATCGAGTGTCCGTTGCCCAACAAAGCATAAAATGCTTTCAATAATTTGTCGATATCATAAAAATGCAATCCGGTTGTAGGCTCATCAAAAATAAAAAGTATCGGATTGCTTTGTTCTCCTTTCGAAAGGAATGAAGCCAATTTAATTCTTTGAGCTTCGCCACCGCTCAAAGTACTTGAAGGTTGGCCTACTTTCAAATATCCCAATCCCACATCCTGTAATGGTTGGAGTTTACTGCAGATTTTTCGCAAAATCGATCCTTCATTTTGATGTTGGCCAAAAAATTCCAAAGCCTGATTGATGGTCATATCCAATATATCATGAACATCATTACCATGATATTTTACATCCAAAACCTCATCTTTAAACCTTTTGCCATCACATTCTTCACAAACCAGATGAATATCGGCCATAAATTGCATTTCAATTTTAACCTGCCCATCTCCTTCACAGTTTTCGCAGCGGCCTCCCGGTATGTTAAAACTAAAAAATCCGGGTTTATACCCACGCACTTTTGCTAATTTCTGAGACGAAAGCAAGATCCGAATCTCGTCCCAAGCCTTAACATAAGTAGCCGGATTCGAACGTGATGAACGGCCAATAGGATTTTGGTCAATTAGCTCAACATCACTTATTTTGCGAAGATCCCCGCCTATCGAATCAAATTTACCGGTGATATTGGCATAACCTCCATAATGTTTTTTTAATGCCGGATATAATATGCTTTTTATTAAAGTGGTTTTCCCTGATCCGCTGACTCCCGTGACCAATGCTAAAACTCCAAGCGGAATCTTAAGGCTTATATTTTTTAAATTGTTCTCGCGGGCTCCTTTTAACTCAATATAGTTGCGCCATTGACGCTTGTAATCGATGCGGCTAACCTGTAGTTTTCCGGTTAAATATTGAGCGGTCAGACTGATATTTTCATTTCTCAACTCATCCAAAGTACCGGCAAAAACCAGTTCGCCGCCCTGATAGCCCGCTTTAGGGCCAATATCGATGATATAGTCGGCAGCACGGATAATTTCTTCATCATGTTCTACAACAATTACCGTATTGCCAATATCCCTAAGATTTTTTAATACTTTTATTAATCGCTGAGTATCACGGCTGTGTAATCCAATACTGGGTTCATCCAAAATATATATTGATCCAACTAAACTGCTTCCCAATGACGTGGCTAAATTAATTCGTTGTGATTCTCCTCCCGAAAGGCTGTTCGATAACCGATTAAGTGTTAGATAAGACAGGCCAACATCGAGTAAAAACTGGATTCGTCGACTGATTTCTTCAATAATTCGTTTACTTACAGCAAGTTCGTATTCATCAAAATCAATGGCTGATATAAAATCCAAAAGCGTTTTCAAAGGCATCTTTACCAATTCTGAAATGCTTTTACCGCCAATTTTTACATAATTCGCATCTTTTCGCAAGCGGGTTCCTTCACATTCGGGACAAACCGTTTTGCCCCTGTATCGCGAAAGCATAACCCGGTATTGTATTTTATAAGTTTGCTCCTCCACTTGCTGAAAAAAAGAATTAATTCCTTCGAAATATTGATTACCTGTCCAAAGAAGATCAAACTGTTCTTTACTCAGATTTGAAATCGGTTTATGAATTGGAAAATCAAATTTTTCAGCATTCATTAAAAGTTGTGTTCGCCACTCTCCCATTTTCTCGCCTTTCCAGGGCGCAACGGCTTCTTCATAAACCGAAAGTGATTTATTGGGGATTACCAAGTCAGGATCTATTCCGATAACTGTTCCAAATCCATCACATTTTTTGCAGGCTCCATAAGGATTATTGAATGTAAATAGATTTACACTGGGTTCTTCAAAGCTAATGCCTTCACTTTCAAAAAGATTTGAGAAAGTGTGTGCTTTTGAAACTTCGTTTTCATCATAAACCAAAAAAGTACAATTTCCCCTGCCTTCGTAAAAAGCGGTTTGAACAGAATCCGAAACTCTGTTATAAAAATCATCACTGTCTTCTACACTTAAACGATCTACAACCAAATCAAACTGAGTACATTTCTTAAAAAGCGCCAGATTAACAAGGGCTTCATCAATCCGCAGGATATCGCCATTTATTTTAATACGATTAAAACCCTGTTGTATAAGCACTTGCAATTGCTCCTCAAGTGTGCGCTTGTGGTTTAAACTCAAAGGTGCCAAAATTAGAAAGCGCGTTTTTTTGGGGAGTTTTTTTACAAAGTCGATCGTATCTTTAATCGTATTGCGCTTAACCAATTCGCCGGAAACGGGTGAATAGGTTTTGCCTATTCTGGCAAAAAGCAGTTTTAAATATTCATAGATTTCGGTTGTTGTTCCAACCGTTGATCTTGGATTGCGGCTGATTACTTTTTGCTCAATGGCAATGGCAGGCGAAATTCCTTTAATATATTCCACATCCGGTTTATCCATTCTGCCCAAAAATTGTCTGGCATACGAACTTAAGCTTTCCACATAGCGTCTTTGACCTTCGGCAAAAAGTGTGTCAAAAGCTAAAGATGATTTTCCTGAACCCGATAAACCGCTTATAACCACAAACTTATTCCTAGGGATAGCCACATCAATATGCTTCAGATTATGGATATGGGCATCCTTGATAAGGATAAATTTTTTAGGATCAAGCTGATGGAATGAATCTTGGGACATAAGTATTGTTTGAACAAAAATTTAAAAGAGTGCAAAAATAAGGATAAAATTTGCTTTCGATTATTTTTTTTCCTTAATTTGCTAGACTTAACAAGTGATTATAGCTATTAACCTAAAATAACATTATCGAAATAAACCTTTACTCTTTTTAATATTCAACAAAGGAGGTAATTATGAAAGCATCCAATCCGAGTGATCAGGAGCTCATAAAAAGGTATTTATCAGGTAATGAAGCTTCTCTCGAAATCATTATTAACAGGCATAAAGACAGAGTGTTTGGCTATATTTTCAAAATTGTGAAATGCCAACAAATTGCCGATGATTTATTTCAGGATACATTTATTAAGGTGATTAATACCTTAAAATCGGGTTTATATAACGAAGAAGGTAAATTCATCCATTGGGTTATGCGAATTGCGCACAATATAATTATCGATTATTTTAGAAAAAAGAAAAGAATTCCTATCAAAGAAAATTCGAGCGATCGGGATACTTTTGAAATGCTTAACCTCAGAACAGAATCGATAGAAGATATATTAATTATCGATCAGATTCATACCGATTTAAGACTATTGATAGAATTTCTACCGGAAGAGCAAAAAGAAGTTCTGATTTTGCGTCATTATATAGGCATGAGTTTTAAGGATATTGCCGAAGAAACGCAGGTTTCTATCAATACAGCGCTGGGAAGAATGAGATATGCTATTCTGAATATCAGAAAGTTAGTTGATGAGAATAAAATTTCCTTAACACATTCCTATTAAAATTATTTCCTAACAATAAAGATAAATTTGGTGCGTTAATAGATCAATATTAATCTAAAATTTGCCTATGCACCGAAATTTTACACTCGAAAATCTTTACTCTTTTAATTTACAAAAAGCTCAGGATAAAATTGAACCAGCAGAGCATACAATAAAAAACCTGCTGGCTTATTCAAAAGCATTAAGTACTATTAGTTGTTCGAATGATAAGAGTAAAAACCAGATTTATTTTCAGATTGTTTTAAACTAAAAAAAAAGCCGGGCAATTACCCGGCTTTTAATTATTCTCAATTCTATTTATGAACCAAGCGTTGCAACCATTACTGCTTTAATGGTGTGTAAGCGGTTTTCTGCTTCATCAAAAACTATGGAAGCTTCTGATTCAAATACTTCTTCTGTTACTTCCATGCCGTCCAAACCGAATTTCTTAAAAATTTCTTCTCCTGTTTTAGTTTCACGATTATGGAAAGCCGGCAGGCAATGCATAAATTTAACTTTCGGATTACCGGTCAATGCCATTGTTTTTGCGTTCACCTGATAAGGTTTTAATAAATCAATTCGTTGCTGCCAAACTTCATCAGGTTCTCCCATCGAAACCCATACATCGGTGTATAAAAAGTCGCATCCTTTAACGCCTTCGGCAACATTATCTGTAATTGTAATTTTAGCTCCTGTAGATTTGGCAATTTCTCTGGCCTGTGCAACTAATTCGGCAGTTGGTTGAACCTCTTTTGGAGCAACAGCCCTGAAATCCATTCCCATTTTAGCAGCGCCAATAAGCAGCGAGTTTCCCATATTATTTCTGGCATCGCCTAAATAGGCAAAAGTAAGCTGATTCAATGGTTTGTCAAAATGTTCAATCATGGTCATAAAATCGGCAAGAATCTGAGTTGGATGAAACTCATTGGTTAAGCCATTCCATACCGGAACTCCGGCATAAGCTCCTAATTCCTCGACTATGGATTGAGCAAATCCACGATATTCAATACCATCGTACATGCGGCCCAAAACCCTTGCCGTATCTTTCATCGATTCTTTATTACCAATTTGCGAACCCGAAGGTCCCAAATAAGTCACATTACCACCCTGATCGTGCACTGCAACTTCAAACGCACAACGTGTTCTTGTTGAAGCTTTTTCAAAAATCAAGGCAATATTTTTTCCTTTTAAACGCTGTGTTTCTGTACCTGCGTATTTTGCTTTTTTTAAATCTAATGCTAAATCAAGCAAAAATTCAATTTCTTTTGGAGTAAAATCCAAAAGTTTTAAAAAATTTCGATTTCTCAAATTAAAGGCCATAATAACTATTTAAATATCAATTAATTATTTTTTTATGCCTGTTCGATTAGGCTAGGCAAAAATATGATTTTTCGGCCGTAATCAGCTAACAATAGTTAATAATTTTTAGTTCGGTGAATTATTGGCCGCTAAAAACGAAAATATTTGGATAATTTTACAACATGATTATTCTAAACAGACCTCAAACGGATCCATACTTCAACATAGCTGCGGAGGAATATTTTGTTAAAAATAAAAAGGAACCCATTTTTATGCTTTGGCAAAATACAGCTTCAGTGGTGGTTGGCAAACATCAAAATGCGCTAAAGGAAATAAACCTGAACTATTTAAATGAAAAAAATATTCCTGTAATCCGCAGAATATCAGGCGGTGGAACTGTGTATCACGACTTAGGAAATATAAATTACAGCTTTATTGATAATGGAAACAGAGAAAGCTTGGTAAATTTTAAAAAATACAGTCAACCTATTTTAGACGTTTTAATTAGTCTGGGAATAAATGCTCGACTT
>JAZDJM010000103.1:0-6775 GCA_043804305.1 Bacteroidota bacterium | reverse complement strand
TTTATCAGTTGCACCTCTTAATATTTCTTCCAGAACGCTCAATGGCAGAGCATCTTTCGGAAAACCGACAATATTTAAAGCAAAAATCGGCTTTGCTCCCATTGCATAAATATCGCTTAATGCATTTGCTGCTGCTATTGCTCCAAATTGATAAGGATTATCCACAATTGGTGTAAAAAAATCGAGAGTCTGAACCAATGCCAAATCTTCGCTCAATTTATAGACTGTAGCATCATCTGAAGTTTCTGTTCCAACCAAAACATTTGTATCAAAAACCGGCGGTAGCGATTTTAAAACCTGCTCCAATTTCTGAGGTTCAATTTTACATGCACATCCTAATCCATGCGTATAATGAGTAAGTTTTATCTCCTTTAGATCAATTGCTTCAAAATTCGTACTCAATTTATCTTTTGGTTTTAAACTATTAACCACCGAAATAATTTCATTGGCAGCTATTTTTATATCACTCAAGCTTAAATATCTGCCGGTTGAAAACCGGATTGTGCCCATTGCATATTTTAATGGAATATGCATTGCCTCTAGAACTGCAGAAACATCAATACTTTCAGAATGACATGCTGCTCCGGCAGAAGCTGCAACTCCCTCCAAGCGAGATATTAAGGTATTTGCTTCAATATTTGGAAATGAAATGCTCAATGTGTTTGGCAGCCTTTTATCCGGATGTCCGTTTAACTTTATTTCAGGGATTTCAGCTTTCAGCAGTTGGAATAAATAATCGCGTGTTTGTTGATAATGAAGCGTATTTTCACCCAATTTTTCTTTTGCAATTTCGCAGGCCATTCCAAGTCCAACGATTTCCAACACATTTTCTGTCCCTGCTCTTAAATTTTGTTCATGATCGGCACCATGCAATAACTTTTCCAGTTTAATTCCATTTCTGATATATAAAGCTCCTATTCCTTTGGGTGCATAAAGCTTATGTCCGGCAATACTCAATAAATCAACTCCTAATTCTTGTACATCTGTATTTATCTTTCCAATCGACTGTGCTGCATCAGTATGAAAATAAATTTCTTTTCCTTTAAGGATTTCTGAAAGCTCTGAAATTGGCTGAATACTTCCTACTTCATTATTTGCGTGCATAATGCTAACCAATATCGTAGAATTTTTGATTTCTTTTTTTAAATCCTCCGCATTAACAATACCATATTCATCCACAGGTAAATAAGTAATCTCAAAACCATTACTTTCGAGGTATTTACACACTTCAAAAACCGCCGGATGTTCAATAGAACTTGTAATTATATGATTTCCCTTATTTCGATTGGCAAATGCAATCCCTTTAATCGCATAATTATTTGATTCAGTTCCACCGCTTGTAAAAACTATTTCTGATGACTGGCAATTTAAAAGGCGAGCAACCTGACTGCGAGCTTTTTCGACCGCAAGTTTTGCTTTTGCACCGTATGTGTGAGTACTTGAAGGATTTCCGAAATAGTTATCTAAAAAAGGTCGCATGGCGTCTGCTACTTCTTTTGCAATTGGAGTTGTTGCATTATAATCGATATAGATTTGGTTCATTAAAGAGAATTTAGGTTAAATTTAAATCTTTATTGTTATAAAGTAAACTGAATACAAAAGTACATCAAAAGCATTAGTCAGTTTAGATTTTTGAAGAAACCTCATTATTTGATACCTACACTACAAAACCTTTTTTAATAATAGCTTAGCGGTATTAACTGGCTTGTCATCCTCTATAATAATATCAACAATTGATTCAGGATCGCGTTTTGAATTTCCATGGGCATATCCTTTATCGTAATAATTGAGAGTTAGGTCTGCAACCTGATGGAAGTCACTATTTTCTATAGCCTCAATGCATTTTTTTGCATCTTGTCCACCTAATTTTCGCTCAATCTTATTGACAACTACTAGTAATTCAGCTTTTTCTACTATAGCATATTCTGCTACCAATCGTTCTATACGCAGCTTCTTTGGTACTATTATCCGCCATAATTTTGCGCTTCGCATTTGTTTAAATAAAGGATCTGGAATCCCAACTTTACCAAGTGATCGACTTTCATCTTCTATCCAAACAGGTTTTGAAAAATCAATTTTTTGCCAGACTTCCGCTAAATTATTTTCAAACTGTTCGTTGGTTGGTTGTTGAATTTGACCAATTGTACCAAAGGCCGAGCCTTTATGATGTGCAATTGATTCAATATCCAAAAACTGTTGTCCAAGCTTTTCAATTTCCTTTAAAATATCTGTTTTTCCACTTCCTGTAAATCCACCCAACACAATAAGGTTTGCCGGTTTGTTAAACTGTTCACGAATATAATTTCTGTAAGCTTTATATCCACCTTTGAGAATAATAGTTTCCAATCCTGCCAGTTCGAACAACCAGGCCATACTTTTCGACCTCATACCACCACGCCAGCAATGAAGCAGAACTCTTTTATCTTTTGCAATTTTTTTGGCTTCCTTAACAAATTGAAGCATTTTCGGGCCAACAAATTCCAAACCCATTTCAATGGCTTGTTCTTTCCCGGATTGTTTATATCGAGTTCCAACTTTTGCCCGCTCATCATTCGTAAATATTGGAATATTGATTGCCCCGGGTATATGACCTGATTCCCATTCGGCAGGCGACCGTACATCAATAATCGGCAATAGTTTTGCTTGCTGTAAGAATTCTTCTGCCTCGAGTAGTATTGACATGATTTAATTTGTTAATGTTGTAAAGTGAAAATGTGGTAAACTGGTAATCTGTTATTGGGCTAATGTATTAATTTATTGTAATATACCAATTTGAACAAAATCAAATTATTTCAAAGGTGAATCCGGTTCTTTAGCCATGTGATTATAGGTCAATTTTTCGATTAGTCGCGGAAAGAATTTTTTTAAAAAAACGGACAACTTTCCTTCCACAAAAGTTAAAATTAATTCGGCTTTTCGTTTCTCCACCGATTTTGCAATTTGAAATGCTACTTCTTCAGAACTCATCATCTTACTTTCGTCACGAGGAGTTTCGCCTTGCGGGCTGCCATCGGCTGATAATGCTGCCATGCGGACATTAGAAGCTGTAAATCCAGGTGCAGCAACTAAAACATGTAGGCCCGTTTTTAGGTTTTCAACTCTTAGCGTATCCAAAAATCCTCTAACTGCATATTTGGATGCGCTATAGGCACTTCGCGCCGGCAGTCCTAGATAGCCTGCAATAGAGATAACTCCAACCACAGATCCTTTGGTTTGTAAAAGATGAGGCAATGCGTATTTGGTGCAATAGATAGTTCCCCAGAAGTTTACGTCCATTACTTTTCTTACCACATCCAAATGCAAATCATTAAACAAGGCCCGCATTGATATACCTGCATTATTAATTAAAATATCTATTCTTCCGAAACGCGCTAAACTTTTATCAATCAGGTTAATGCAGTCTGCTTCCTTTGAAACATCTGTTTTGATAAATAAAATTGTTTTAAGTTTTGGATCCAAATCTTTGGCTATTAATTCCATAGCCTCGCGATTGCGCGCAGCCATAGTAATTTGGTATCCTCTTTTAAAATATTCATAAACTAATGCCTTGCCAATTCCTGATGATGCTCCGGTAATAATTACGTTTTTCTTTTCCATTTTATTTATGAATTATTGATTAACAAGTAATGATTATTCATGCGTATATTGTATGAACAGCAATTTTTTGTTTTTGAATCTGAATTCATTTTCATTGGTGCTGCATTTGGGTGTAATCGAACTTCCTTTGGACTGATGTATGGAATACCTAAATTCATTCCCCGAAGTATAAAAAGTATACCAATGAGAATTATAACAAAAGGTATAATTTTATTTATTAGCGTTTTTAGCCTTGCTGAAACAATATTCCCGGCTATTGAAAGCAAAAGCAGTAAAGGTAATGTTCCCAATCCAAAAATAAACATAAAAACTGATCCGCCGATTACACTTCCGGTTGCAATTGCCCCGGCCAATGCCATATATACTAATCCACAGGGTAACAAGCCATTGAGTAAGCCAATAATTAATAAAGATGAATGAGACTTTTGATTAAACAAAACTCCAAAACGGTTTTTTAATCGCTGATTATATCCATATAGAAATCTGTCCAATTTATTATTTCCTTTAAAAATTGCAGGAAAAACAATAGCAAGTATCATAATTACACCCATAATTATTGAAACCCATCGTTGAAATCCAGCCAACTGAAACCCTTCTCCTAAAATTCCAAATACTGCACCTAGAATTGAATAGGTTATTGCTCGTCCAAAATTATAAACAAAACCACCAAAAATCCTGGAAAACCAAGAGGTATTATTTATTGGTAAAGCAAGAACAATTGGGCCACACATTCCGACACAATGAAAACTACCCATTAAGCCTAAAAGAATTGCTGTTATCAAATACATTTTACTTAATTATTAGTTCGCGTTCAAAAAAATACGATAAACTATCGGCCGAAAATGTTGCACGTAAAAGATATTTGCCCTTTTTGAAATGCAGAATATGAATTGATTGCATATTTGACTCTTTATTGGATACCGCTATTTTCTTATCTAATTCATAATCAGACGGACGATAAAACCAAAGTTCACCACGGAGTTCTTTGTTTTCAAAATAAGAAGGGTATTTTATCAAAATGGTTTCGGAGTTTAATTCAACTTCAAAATCTTTTTGGTAAGCTAGGCTTCTTTTAATCCGCTCCATTTGGCTTGTGTGGACAAGGCCGCGCTCATAGTAATCGTCCGAATCGATATTAATCTTGTATTCGAAGGATTTATTGATTAAAAATGCAAGCCATAAAAGCATTACTATTATCGTAATAAATATTCCTGTACCCCAATTGAATTTTATATGTTTCATTAAAATAATTTAGAAGTAATATTCTATATCTTTTTAGGGTTTATCACCTATGAATGATATACTGAAAGTTTCGATCAACTCATCGTTTTCAGTTAAGCCGATCTTAATTGTATTATTCCGGTTCGATAAGCTGTCGCGATTAATAAACAAAAAGAAAACATCCTGATAAAAAGAAGATTTCGCCATAGTTATATCCCCATTTAACAACTGAATTCTTCCATCAAAGTTCAGAACTTTTAATTTCAGCGATTTATTTTCAACCGACTTATTGATCAATTTAATATTGTACAAATTACTGATTTCATTATTGGGTTGTTCCTGATAAAGCAATCCGGGAGTCCGCAAAATAGTAGCCTCAATATTGGAGCGGCCATACAGTAAGGAGAATAGGAAAATGATTAAAGCAATTAATAATCCGGTATATGCAATTATGCGGGGAGTTAATGAAAAAGCTGAACCTTCAGCAATATTTTTTTCAGAAGCATATCGTATTAAGCCTCTTGGTTTTTTCACTTTGTCCATAACAGCATCACATGCATCAATGCAGGCTGTACAATTTATACATTCCAACTGAGTTCCATTTCTAATATCAATGCCTGTTGGACATACTTCTACACAACTTTTACAATCGATACAATCGCCATTTTTGACATTTTCATTTTTACCTCTGGGCTCACCTCTTTTATAATCGTAAGATACAATTATTGAATTTTTATCCAATAATACGCCTTGCAAACGGCCATAAGGACAAAGAATGGAGCATACTTGTTCGCGAAACCAACTGTAAATAAAAAACAAAATGCCAGAAAATGCGAGCATTGCTATAAATCCACCGCTATGTTGATCGATCGGATCTTTAATTATTTGAAAAAGTTCATCTATCCCGATAAACCATGCCAATAATGCATTAGCAATTGCCATGGATAGGAGGATAAAAATTGCGTTTTTTAGAATCCGCTTTCCAATCTTTTCAAAATTCCATGGCGATTTTTTTAATTTAATTTGAGCAGTTCTGTCGCCATCAATTATATATTCGATCGGGCGAAATAATATTTCGAGAAAAACCGTTTGCGGGCAGGTCCATCCGCACCAAAACCTTCCGTAAATAGCTGTAAATAAAACTATTCCCACTAATATTGATAACATTCCAATTGCAAAAAGGTAGGAATCCTGGGGCCAAAAATGAATACCGAATAAAATAAATTCGCGCTTAATTACCTGAAATAAAAAAATTGGCGAACCATCAATCTTTATAAATGGAACACCAAATAAAATGAGTAATAAAATCCATCCAACAATTTTCCGTTTCAGATAAAATCTACCTTTAGGTTTTTTGGGAAACAACCAAATTCTTTTTCCCATTCCATCAACAGTAGAAATTGAATCCCTAAAAGTTGAATCATTGGATTGATTATTCTCTTCAATCATTATAAAATGCTATTTGTTTATTCGTAGATAACGCCGGCTCTGTATCCTTTTGAATTGATAGCATTTCGAATTTCCTTGATGCTGACTTGTGAAGTATCTACAAAAATATCAACTATTTTATGCACATGCGAGGCCGAAGCAGAATCAATTCCATCCATCGCCATTAAAGCATTTTGCACTGTATTTTCACAACCCTGGCAAGTCATTCCATCAACAGCCATTGTAATTTGCACTTTTTGGGAATTATTCGTGTTTTCTTGTGATGATGAGTTGTTGAAGTTATTGCATGACGTCAGTAGAAAGGCAAAACTACAAATTAAAAATAATTTTTGGAGCTTGTTTAAAACAATGGATTTCATTTTGAATTGGTTTAAAATATAGAATAAACAAAGATATAAAATCCATTCAAAAGGAATCAATAATTTAATTGAAAATTGGCTCTAAATATAGAAAACAGAAGATATTTAACTTAATTTTTTTTAAGGTTTATTTACAGAAATACACCCAC
>JAZDJM010000102.1:0-6348 GCA_043804305.1 Bacteroidota bacterium | reverse complement strand
TTACAAGGATTACGCGATATTTGTACGCGTGAAGGTGCACTTTTAATTTTTGATGAGGTAATTACCGGATTTAGACTGGCTCCGGGCGGAGCACAAGAATACTATGGGATTAAGCCCGATCTTACCACATTGGGTAAAATTATTGGTGGCGGATTACCCGTAGGAGCTTATGGCGGTCGCAAAGAAATTATGGATCAACTGGCTCCAATCGGGCCGGTATATCAGGCCGGAACCTTATCCGGTAATCCATTGGCTATGGCCGCCGGTTTGGCAATGTTAAAAAAACTTTCTGAAACGCCTGATTTTTATGCAGAACTGGAAAGAAAAGCGGCTTTCGTAGAAAACGGAATCAAGGAAAATCTTAAAAAGACCGGGGTTTCTGCCGTAATTAATCGGCTTGGCTCCATGATGACTTTGTTCTTTACAAACAACCCACAAGTTACCAGTTTTGATGAAGCCATGACCAGTGATTCAGCCAAATATGCTAAATTCTTCAGACTTTCACTCGAAAGCGGAATTTATCTGGCTCCGTCTCAATATGAATGTATGTTTATTTCTTATTCACACAGCGATAAAGATTTGCAGGATTTAATAGATGCAAACCTAAACGCTTTAAAACAAATTTAATACAAAATGATGAATTCTATATTTCTAGATACACTTAAAGGAAAAGAAACGCATAGACCACCGGTTTGGTTTATGCGTCAGGCAGGTAGAAGTTTGGCTTCTTATCAAAAAATGAAAGAAACTCATAGTTTTAAGGAGTTGATGGAAACTCCTGAATTAGCTGCCAAAGTTACTTTATTGCCCATTTATGATTTGGGTGTTGATGCCGCCATCCTGTTTTCTGATATTTTGGTCATTCCTGAAGCTTTAGGAATGAAACTGGAATTTCAGGGTAAAGGCCCGGTTTTTGAAAATCCTCTAAAAGGGATGAACGAACCTCATAAAAGTTTAAAAGCTGACGGATCAAAATTAAATCATATTTACCAAGCCATTGATGAGATTAAAAAAACCCGCCCGGAAAATACGCCTTTAATTGGTTTCTGCGGAGGACCATTGACTACCTTTTGTTTTATGGTGGATGGAATTAGCCAAAATCATAATTTCCCTGAAGCTATGTCATTATTATACAGGGATAAGGCAGAAGCCGCAAGGATTTTTGAAGCCATAGGCGAGATGTCGGTTGAATATGCACTTAAGCAAGTAGACCACGGCATTGAGGCATTTCAATTGTTTGAAACGCATGCCGGATTAATTCCTGAAGACTTGTATTTCGAACTTGTAATGCCGGTGGCCGAGAAAATAATGAAAGCAGTCAAACAAACCGGCACACCGGTAATTTACCTGCCAAAAGGTTTGGCACTTGGTGTATCCAGAATAAACCCTGATCAATGCGATTTTATAAGTGTGGACTGGCAAATGAATATCAATCAGGCCAGAAAATTAATTCATCCTGAAATCGGAATTCAAGGTAACCTTGATCCACGAGCCTTGCTAGGTACTCCAGAAACCATTAAGCCGATTGTTGATAAACTTCTGGAATTTGGTAAAACCGAATCAAAATGGGTATTTAACCTTGGGCACGGTATTTTAGCAGAAACACCATTCGATAATATCAAGTATGTGGTTGATTATGTGAAAGCTGTAAATTGGAAATAATTATCAAACCTATAATTGTAAACCCCCGTATCTTTTTTGTGGGGGTTTTTTTGTTTTTATGGAAAAAAACAATTCATGCAATTAAAAATAAAATTTTACTTTAGCGGAGAATAAATTAATTTTTCCCTTTTCTAAAAATCAAATACATGTATACAGGCTTATTGCACACCCATTCCGCATTTCGTTACTTGATTTTGGTTGTACTGATTTTTACATTGGCAAAAGCCTTTGCAGGTACAATAAACAAATCTTCTTATTCCAAGCTCCATGATCGTTTGGCTTTAATAAGCATGATATTAATCCATATCCAGCTGATTATCGGTCTAATTCTCTATTTCGTGAGTCCGAAAGTCAATTTCAGCGATATTTCTGCCACCATGAAAATTCCGGCAATCAGGTATTATACTGTAGAACATTTAATCTTAATGCTCATCGCCATAGCCCTGATAACCATTGGCAGAATGTTATCAAAAAAGCAACAATTGGACTATGAAAAATTCAAAACCATCAGTTTGTACTATGGTATAGCTCTCTTAATCATATTACTGACTGTTTATTGGATGATGCCTTAGGGAGAATTATAATTAAATAGGATTGTTATAATTCAGTCATTTATTCTAAATTTTATCCTCCGGAAAATGAAAAAAATATTTTTTACAAGTCTGCTAATCCCCTTTATTTTTGCTTGTCAAAGTCCGTTAAATACGAATTTTTTAAAAAACGCTAATGATATTCTCGTTGATACTGTGGCAGATGCTTTAGCAATTGAAGTAAAATTCGAAACTAAAAGATCCTGGGATGCCTATAAAAAATACGCATGGGGTCACGATGTTTTGATGCCCTTGTCCAAATCGTACAAGGATTGGTATAAAGAGCCTTTGTATATTTCACCGATTGATGCATACAGCACCTTATTTTTGATGGGTTTGAAAGATGAGGCTAAAGAAATTGAAATCTATGTAACAGATACCTTGAATTTTAACAAAGATTTAGATGCAAAGGTTTTTGAGGTCAATATTCGGATTTTAGGTGGATTACTGGCTATGTTTGAATGGTCAGAAAATCCTGAAGTTTTAGAAAAAGCAAAAGATTTTGCCGACCGGATGATGCCGGCATTCAATACACCTACCGGAATACCTGCCTATTGGGTAAACCTTAAAACCGGTGTGGCTAGAGGCGATACCGTCAATGTTGCCGAAGCCGGAACCTATTTGCTCGAAATGGGAATACTGAGTTATTATACCAAAGAACCGAAATACTATCAGGCGGCTAAAAAAGCCACACTTGCCATCTATAACCGGAGATCTGAAATCGGATTGATTGGCGATGAAATTGATGTAAATACCGGAAAATGGGTATCGGTCACAAGTCATATCTGTGCTGGCGTTGATTCTTATTATGAATACTTGTATAAAAGCTATTTGCTTTTTGGCGATAAGGAATTAGGGAAAATCTGGAACGAAAGCCTTGGCTTAATCAATAAATATCTGGCTGAAGAGCATGAGGATAAATTATGGTATGGCCGTGTGGATATGAATACCGGAGAAAGATCAAGTTCGGTAATAACCCTTTATGATGCTTTTTTCCCGGCCATTTTGGCCCTTTCGGGCAATATGGATCGGGCAGTTAGATTGCAGAATACCTGGGACTGGCTTTGGAAAAAGTATGGTATAGAGCCAATGGCCTACGATTATAAAAAAGAAAAGGTAACTTATCCGGTTTATGCCTTAAATCCCGAAATAATTGAATCTGCTTATTATTTGTATTCAATGACCAACGACAGCACTTATTTGCAAATGAACAGGCATTATTGGGAGTCCATAAAAAAATACTGCAAAACGGATGTTGCATTTACTTCAATTGAAAATGTAGAAACGATGGTAAAAAGGGATAATATGCCAACTTTTTTCTTTGCCGAAACACTCAAGTATTTTTACTTGACTTTCTCAAATCATCAAAAGAATTTTAGGCTTCAGGACTATGTTTTGAATACCGAAGCTCATCCCTTTAAAAAAAGCAATTTTAAAAAGGCAGAAATGAAAACCCGATTGGGGATTTAAATTTAATTGGGTGCGAATAAAATATGATTTGGTGTTCAAGCGAATCAAAGATTGAGATTGTTTATCGATTAGCGTCTTTCAGCGGATTGAAAATACCTAAGGCATGGAGCATTGATTAGTTTTTTAATTAACTAAAAAATAAGCATCCTGACTTGCTATTTAGAGGTAATCTAATTAAATAAGCTTTAATTATTATTAGCCCTTTTCTGCTAAATTTGCATATTCTTTTTTATTATCAGATCATTTATTATTCATGATATTCAATTTAAACCAAAAACCAATCTAGAAATCGATTAAATATTAAAACAATTATGGTACAAGAAAAATCTAAAATAATCTGGACAGAAATTGATGAAGCGCCCGCATTGGCTACCTATTCTTTATTGCCAATCGTTAATGCTTTTACAAATGCAGCGGGAATAGTTGTTGAAACTAAGGATATTTCATTGTCAGGCAGGATTATTTCTTCATTCCCCGAATTATTGACAGCAGATCAAAGGCAAAACGATGAACTTGCTTATTTAGGCGAACTGGTTGAGCAAAAGGATGCCAATATCATCAAATTGCCAAATATTAGCGCCTCCATTCCCCAATTAAAAGCTGCCATAAAGGAATTGCAGGAAAAAGGCTATAATCTGCCCGATTATCCCGAATATCCGGCCAATGATGCAGAAAAAGCATTACATGCAAAATATGCAAAATGTCTGGGGTCTGCCGTGAACCCGGTCTTGCGTCAGGGGAATTCAGACCGTAGAGTTGCTCCATCGGTTAAAGCCAATGCGCAAAAAAATCCGAAAAAACTTGGGGCATGGTCATCCGATTCTAAAACCCATGTAGCCCATATGCACGAAGGTGATTTTTTTGCCAACGAAAAATCAATCACTTTTAAAGAAGCATGCAGCATAAAATTCGAATTTGAAGATAAATCAGGAAATATCACTCTATTAAAAGATAAATTAGCAATAAAGCAAGGCGAAGTTTTAGATGCCACTTATATGAGTGTTAAATCATTGCGGAAGTATATTGAAACTGAAATTGCCGATGCAAAAAAGAACGATACCTTGTTTTCTGTGCATTTAAAAGCAACGATGATGAAAGTTTCCGATCCAATTATTTTTGGGCATTTCGTTTCTGTTTTCTACAAAGATGTGTTTGAAAAACATGCAACTACGCTAAAAACATTGGATGTAAACCCTGATTTGGGTTTGGGTGATTTATACAATAAAATTGCAAAATTACCTGCTGAAAAGAAAGCAGAAATTGAAGCTGATATCAGGGCTATATATAAATCCCGTCCTGCACTGGCTATGGTTGATTCAGACAAAGGAATTACAAATTTGCATGCCGGAAATGATATTATAATCGATGCTTCTATGCCAAATGTTGTTCGTGACTCCGGAAAAATGTGGAATGCCATGAGCGAGCTTCAAGATACAAAAGCAATGATTCCGGATCGTTCGTATGCAACCTGGTATCAGGAAATTATCGACTTCTCAAAGCAATATGGGGCTTTCGATCCTTCAAGCATGGGAAATGTTTCGAATGTTGGTTTAATGGCGCAAAAAGCAGAAGAATACGGTTCGCACGATAAAACATTTAAAGCGCAAGCCGATGGTGTAATTCGCATTGTTGACCAAAATGGAACTGTACTGATATCGCATCAGGTAGAAAAAGGTGATATTTACAGAGCTTCTCAGGTTAAGGATTTACCTATAAAAGACTGGGTTAAACTTGCAGTTGATAGGGCTAGAGCCACCAATAATCCGGCTATATTCTGGTTGGATAAAGCCCGTGCACACGATGCGGAATTAATTGTGAAAGTAAAGGCATATCTGGCAGATCACGATATTTCAGGATTGGATATTCAAATCATGTCGCCTGTTGAAGCCATGAAATTTACACTTCCGCGCGTAAAAGCAGGTTTGGATACCATCTCTGTTACCGGAAATGTGCTAAGGGATTATTTAACCGATTTATTTCCAATTCTAGAGCTGGGTACTTCTGCAAAAATGTTGTCTATCGTTCCTTTGCTGAATGGAGGAGGATTGTTTGAAACCGGAGCAGGTGGTTCAGCACCCAAGCATGTTCAACAATTTGTAAAAGAAGGCCATTTACGTTGGGATTCTTTAGGTGAATTTCTGGCTTTAACCGTTTCCCTGGAACATTTATCCAATGTCAGCGGGAATAAACGCGCCATGCTGTTGTCAAAAACATTGGATCAGGCGGTAGCCAAGTATCTGGATAACAGAAAATCACCTTCGCGCAAGGCCGGAGAGCTTGATAACAGAGGCACTCATTTTTATCTTGCTATGTATTGGGCTGAAGTTTTGGCTGCTCAGACTGACGATACCGAACTTCAGTCAAAATTTAAAGGCATAGCAAACCTACTGATTGAAAACGAAGCCAAAATCCTTGCCGAAATAGCTGCTGCCGAAGGAAAAGCTACTGATATCGGAGGCTATTACAAGCCTGATAAAGATTTGGTTTCAAAAGCGATGCGCCCAAGTGCAACTTTAAATGCGATTATTGATTCTATTTAAACCGAAATAGGGCTTAAAATAATTTCAGTTTGTAAATAAAACCTGCAATTCTTTTTTGCAGGTTTTTTTTTATAATAAGTTTTTGT
>JAZDJM010000101.1:0-2333 GCA_043804305.1 Bacteroidota bacterium | reverse complement strand
TATTTTTCTATATTTATCATCACCTGATCGGGTCTAATTCCCATTCTTCGGCCTGTGGCATCAATAATTCTTAAATTGGCCTGATGAGGAACCAGCCAAGCTAATTCATCCGGTTTAATATTGTGTTTTTCCATCATTTCTGCTGAAACATCTGCCATTTTGGAAACGGCAAACTTAAATACCGATTGGCCTTCCTGATAAATATAATGCTCACGGTTTGTTACTGTTTCAATAGTTGGAGGATATAAAGACCCGCCGGCTTTTTGAAATAAATAGTCTTTACCGGAACCATCGGTGTATAAATCGGCATCAATAATACCAATATCTTCGGTTGTTGGTTCAAGCATAACCGCACCTGCAGCATCGCCAAAAAGAATACAGTTTTTACGATCGGTGTAGTCTACAATAGCCGACATTTTATCTGCGCCAACAATCACAACTTTTTTGTATTCACCGGATTGAATAAATTTACGGCCTGTTTCCAAAGCAAATAAAAAGCCTGAACATGCAGCATTCATATCAAAACCAAATGCATTTATTAATCCTGCTTTGTGCGCAATGATGTTGCTGGTTGCAGGAAAAAGCATGTCAGGGGTAACGGTTGCGCAAATTATCAGGTCAACATCCTGTGCTTTTGTATTTGTTTTTTCCAAAAGGCCAAGTACAGCTTTTGCTCCCATATCAGAAGTTGCTTTGCCCTTTTCTTTTAAAATATGACGTTCTTTGATTCCGGTGCGTGTTTGAATCCATTCGTCGCTGGTATCTACCATTTTCGACAGCTCCTCATTTGTTAAAATATATTCAGGAACATAAGCATGAATTCCGGTAATTGCAGCATTAAATTTTGACATAATACGGTTTTAGTATTTTAGCCGGCGAAATTGCGGCTTTTTTATATGCTGACAAAATTTTTTAACTAATTTTTCGAAATATTATCGATTTTTTTCGAAAAAAAAAGAAATTAATTCGAAATTTAAACTAAAATATTCGAAAACGGATACTGGTTGAGCCTGATAATTTGCCGAAAATCTGATTTATTTTCTTTTTTCAAAAAAACAACTGCGGCATAAGGGTTCATAACTGTCGGTTTCTCCAAGAACTACCAAATCCTGAGTTTGAATGGTCCGATGACTGTATTGAGCCAGATTTCCACATTGCATGCAAATAGCGTGTACTTTAGTTACATATTCAGCCGTTGCCAGTAAGCTTGGAATTGGGCCAAATGGTTCGCCTTTAAAATCCATATCCAATCCGGCAACAATTACACGGATTCCTCTGTTTGCTAACTGATTACATACTGAAATCAAGCGGTTGTCAAAAAACTGGGCTTCATCAATACCAACAACAGAAACGTCATTGGCCAGCAATAAAATTTGCTCAGCGCTTTCAACAGGTGTGCTATGAATTTTATTTGCATTATGCGAAACAACCTCTACTTCATCGTATCGTGTATCAACAGTAGGCTTAAATATTTCTACTTTTTGCTTTGCAATTTTTGCACGGTTTAATCTACGGATAAGCTCTTCGGTTTTTCCTGAAAACATAGAGCCGCAGATAACCTCTATCCAGCCTCTTTTGATCTTTTGGTTGTTAGTAATTTCTAGAAACATTTATTAACAAATGTGCTTTAACAAAATAAAAAAAGACAATAAATCAGGCCTTTTTTTCTTATTATATTTATAAATTAAATTGTACGAATAACGTATAAGCAAAAATAGAGAATTCGACTAGAAAACGATAGCGTAGAATATAAAAAGTTATAAATAATTATTAAGACTGATGAGGCTGAAAACTATTTTTGAAGAGATGGAAGTTGTTTTAAACGAACTAAACGAGCAATTTGAAACAATCAGAGAGTTTGAGTCGGGCATACCTCAAATTGAGATTGATATTATGATGTCGAACATCCGAAAACTATACGAGAATATGAGTTTTCTGAATAGAAAAATGCAGTCTTCTTCAAATGAGCGGGTTAAAGAATTAACCATTAATAAGCCAACCGCTGCTACAGTAAATATAAATCCGAATACTAAAGTGGAGCAGATCAAAGCGGATCATCCTGTGAAATCAGGAGATGTTCACGATTCTTTATTGAGTGCCGAAAAGAAAAACCTTAAAACTGAAGAGGCAGACACCGCTCAAACTCCAATCCGGAAAACTCCATCTACGGAAACCAAACAGCAAAAATCAAAAGCCGGATTACTTCTACAGTTTGAAGATGAATTATTTTCGATAAATGAAAGCGTAGCAAGAAATACTGAAGATAAAAGCCTTGTGAATAGATTGGGGAATACACGCATTGATAATTTAAAAACCGCCATCGGAATAAACGA
>JAZDJM010000100.1:0-5549 GCA_043804305.1 Bacteroidota bacterium | reverse complement strand
TTGAAAATGTGTTTATTGAAAAAAATCCTTTGAATGAGGGTGTTGAAATTGAGCAATTAAACAGTGCAGGTAACCCAGATTGAATTCTTTGCGTTAAATCAGGATGATTTACTAATCCTATAGATATAAAAAAACCCCGGCTGAACCGAGGTTTTTTTGTTTAATTCTTTTTTTATTCTTTAGCTTTTTTACCTAAGCTAATATCAACGCCAAAGGACACGGCCCAAGTCATTTTATTATAAGTTTCTTTGAAAGGAACTACGTTTCCGGTTTGTAGAGTATAGGTTTTGTCAAATGTATCATCTTGATACATGGTGTAGAAACCGCCAAATTGGAAAGTAAATGTATCGTTCAATTTGTAGGCGCCACCACCACCAACTGTGTTGGTATTTAAACTGTAACTTAAGTCATCGTTATAAAACTCAGTTGCAGAGGTTTTGGTTCCTAAATAACCGGCACTAATTAAAAACTTTTCGGTTAAGGCATATTCCAATCCAACACCATATTCCATAAAGTTTTTATCAACAGTAGCTTTTCCCTCATCATTAGTCGCCCAATTTGCTTTTTCATCAAAATAGGTGTGATAACCAACGGCAACATTAAATTTGTCGGTTAGTTTGTAGTTTGCACCAACAGATAAAAATGCAGGAATATCGGCTTTAGTTAAATTGCCATCAGCGAACATATATGTAGGAGTTCCAGTTGGAGTAACTCCATCTATAAATCCTAATTCTTTTCCACCAACATTGGCAACATAATCAACTAAATTCATTTTAGTTAAAAACTCATATTTAATACCAATATTCAGTTTTTTGTCCATTAAAGTTAAGTTAGCACCAATGATAGGAGTAAATCCGTCACCTTCTTGTACAACATCAGCTTCCTGATCGGCAGTAACAATATTTAAAACAGCAGCTTTTTGAGCTAGCCCAGCAGCAAGCGGACCAAAAACCGGTTGTAACTGAGCTGCGGTCATTGCACTAATTTGAGCTGGTGTTAGACCTGCAGATGCAAGTAATGCTTCCATACCTGCTTTTTGAGCTGCAGTTAAGATAGAAGCACCAACCAATTGAGTTAATGTATATCCTCCGGCTCCTGCGCCAACGATTTGAGCTAAAGCTGTACCTGAGGCAGATGCATTTGAAGAAAGTGCACTAACATAAGTTCCCGGTGCCATAACACCTAATGGAGTTGTTAATTTTACGTCTTTAATATAACCTGCATAAGTGTTTTTAGCCATGATATAGCGGCCGCCTACATAAACAGAGAAAGCGTCGCAAACTTCATAAGTAAGACCAGCTTGTAATCCAAAATAAACAGAAGTTCCTTCAAAAAACATATTCATGCTATAAGCAGATGCGCCTAAAGCAGGAACAAGTCCGGCAAAAGGTATTTCCATGGATGGCAATCCATTTTCGAAAGTGGCTCCACCACCACCGCCAACTGGATTAAATCCAAAGGAAACAGCAATTTTGTTTTTCTTGTAAACACCATAAGCACCAGGAAAAACAGGCGCTTTTACAGTTCCCTCATAATCTTGTCCGTTCAGATAAGGGAATGTACTTGTAATGTTTTGTGTCTGAAATAAGGTTTGATTGTTAATTGAAAAATGAAAACCATCAGACAGTTTCGATAAACCGGCAGGGTTATAAAAAACAGCATCGATACCGGTAGATGCATCACGAATTAACATACGTGTCCAGGCTGCACTTTGGTTGGTATTTGTTACCAGACCCCCTGAAAAAGCAAACGTACTAGATAGAAATAAACTTACAAATAGCAGTATTTTTTTATTCATTGCAATTGGTTTTTTAGTTAATAATTAGGCGAATATAAAAAATAATTAAACGCGTACAGATTTAAATTAAAAAAATATAATATAAAAATGCGGCTGTTTACAATCTATTCTTGCGGATTTAGCAATTAATCTTGTAAATTTTATCAATTGAATATCAATAAGATAATAATCTATTTAATTTCACTTCCGTTTTTGGTTTGAGCAGTTGGAGATACAAACCTTAAACTTCCGTCAAAATCTTCAGCCATTAAAATAATGCCTTGTGATTTGATTCCACGAAGTTCTTTAGGTTCTAAATTTACCAAGATACTTACTTGCTTTCCTATAATTTCTTCTGGTTGAAAATACTCTGCTATGCCTGAAACTACGGTACGTACATCAATTCCGGTATCAATTTTTAAACGAAGCAGCTTTTTTGTTTTTGCAACCTTTTCGGCTTCTATAATCGTTCCGACACGAATATCCATTTTTGCAAATTCTTCGTAATTAATATTTTCTTTTGCCTGATTGGAAGATTTGTTTTTTTCTTCATTGGCTTTCTTCGAGTCTAAAAGTTTTTGCACCTGCTGTTCAATGGCTTCGTCTTCAATTCGTTCAAAAAGCAATTCCGGCAGCGGCAGTTGGCTATTTGATTTTATTATTTCAGCATTCCCCGCATCCTTCCAGCTTAATTCTTCCTTCAAATCAAGCATTTCTCTGAGTTTTGCAGAACTGAATGGTAAAAAAGGCTCAGCTAAGATTGATAAGTTTGCGCTGATTTGCAGGGCAATATTCAGTATTGTTTCTACTCGCTTAGGATTGGAATTAAATATTTTCCAAGGTTCAGTTTCGGTTAGATATTTATTTCCTAAACGCGCAAGATTCATTAATTCATTTACAGCTTCCCTAAATTTATAATTCTCGATGCTTTGAGCAATTTTATCCGGAAATAAAGCTAATTCAGCTAATGTTTCTTTATCCAGAATAGAAAGTTCGCCTTTTTGAGGAACTATTCCCTGAAAATATTTTTGGGTTAGAACCAATGTGCGGTTAATAAAATTCCCGAAAATGGCGAGCAATTCGCTGTTATTTTTAGCCTGAAAATCCTTCCAGGTAAAGTCATTGTCTTTAGTTTCAGGGGCATTGGCAGTTAATACATAGCGTAACACATCTTGTTTTCCCGGAAAATCAACTAAATATTCGTGCAACCAAACTGCCCAATTCCGGGATGTGGAAATTTTATCGTTTTCCAGATTCAGGAACTCGTTAGCTGGAACATTTTCTGGTAAAATATATGAACCTTCTGCTTTTAACATGGCCGGAAAAATAATGCAATGAAAAACAATATTGTCTTTTCCTATAAAATGAACAAGCTTTGATTTATCATCTTTCCAGTATTTTTCCCAGTCTTGCCCTGTCTTTTGGCTCCATTCCCTGCTTGCCGAAATATAACCAATAGGTGCATCGAACCAAACGTAAAGCACTTTTCCGTCAGCACCTGCTATAGGCACTTTTACACCCCAATCCAAATCGCGGGTAACAGCACGGGCCTGTAAGCCATTATCAATCCAGCTCTTGCACTGGCCGTAAACATTTGGCCTCCAATCGTTTTTATGTCCTTCAACTATCCATTTTTTTAACCAGTTTTCATAATCATTTAATGGCAAATACCAATGTTTAGTTTCTTTGAGTTCAGGAATATTTCCGCTTAATGCTGATTTTGGATTGATTAAATCGGTGGCACTTAGTGAAGTACCGCAGCTTTCGCATTGATCGCCATAGGCTTTTTCGTAAGAACAGTGCGGACATATGCCTGTTATATATCTGTCGGCAAGAAATTGATTGTTTTCTGCATCATAATATTGCTCAGAACTTTGCTCGATAAATTTACCGTTCTTATGCAATTTTTCAAAAAAATCAGATGCAGTTTGGTGATGTATCGCATTTGATGTTCGAGAATAAATATCGAAGGAAATACCAAGTTCCTGAAAAGATTTTTGGATAATGTAATGGTATTTATCAACAACTTCCTGAGGGCTAATACCTTCGTTGCGGGCTTTTATCGTAATTGGAACTCCGTGTTCGTCTGATCCGCCTATAAACAAAACATCATTTCCGCTAAGCCTCAGATATCTCGCATAAATATCAGCAGGAATGTAAACACCTGCCAAATGTCCGATATGTATAGGGCCATTAGCATAAGGAAGCGCAGAAGTAATCGTGTAACGTTCAAATTTTTTTGTATTTCCGGAAGTCATATTGTTTTTTTTCGCAAAGATAAAGCTTAATTAATTTAACCTGCTTCAAATTAAAATTTTTGAATTAAGTTATTGTTTTTTGATTTTAGGTCAATTAAAATAAAGTAGCTTTGTGTTTTCAAAATCAAAAACATGAAGATCTCGGTAGAAATCAGTTATTATCCCTTGCATGAAGAATATGTTAATCCTATTTTGGCTTTTATTGAGCAATTAAGAACTTATCAGGATTTAGAAGTGGTTTCCAATGGAATGAGCACTCAGGTTTTTGGAGAATATAGTTCAGTGATGCTGGCTCTTAATCAGGAAATTGAAAAAGCCTTTACGCTTCCCAGAAGTGTATTTATACTAAAAATCATTAATTCAGATTTACGGATTTATCCAAATACTAATGAATGATATTGTTGATTTCTTAATGCAACCTTACCAAACTGCCACAACAATTAATATTATTCTTGAGCTATTGGCCGCCATATTTGGTGTACTAAGTGTTTTTTATGCCCGAAAAGAAAACATTCTGGTTTATCCGAGTGGAATTATTAGCACTGCAATTTATGTGTATTTGCTGGCACAATGGACTTTATACGGCGATTTGATTATCAACATCTATTATACGCTCATGAGTATTTACGGCTGGTATATGTGGAATAAAATAATTGATGATAAAGAAAATCATATTTCCATCAGCAGAACCAATCTGAAAGATAAACTTGTAGCTGTTGCTATCTTTCTGATTACGTCGGCTTTTGTTATTGTTGTTTATAGATGGTACAATGTTATGCCTGCTGAATTAAATTTTGCGGAAAGTTTTTCATTTGCAATTCAACATTTGAGCTCCGGAAAAATGGAGGATTTTAGAATTGCGACTCCATTTCTTGATACTTTTACAACCGGAATTTTTTTTTCAGCCATGTGGCTGATGGCCAACAAAAAGATTGAGAATTGGACATTGTGGATAATTGGTGATATTGTTTCTATTCCTTTATATTTTGTAAAAGGATATGGTTTTACCGGAATTCAATATGCCATTTTTTTAGTACTGGCGATTATGGCTTATTTTAGTTGGCGAAAAAAAATAAACGAACAAAAAAGTGCTCAATTATGCTAAAAAAGATTGCAATTATTGGCCCTGAATCAACCGGAAAAAGTGATTTAACCGAAGATTTGGCGGCATACTACAATTGTATGTTTGTTCCGGAAACTGCCCGTTCCTACTTATCGGGACTGGGAAGGCCTTACAATCAGAATGATTTGCTTCAGATTGCAAAAAAACAACAGGAAAGCATCGGTTTTTTTTCCGAAAAAGCGGAAAACTATTTATTTATCGATACAGAACTTCTGGTGATCAAAATATGGAGTGAGTATAAATACAATTCGGTGCATCCATGGATATTGCAAGAATTAGGAAAGCAGGATATTGATTTTTATTTATTGACCGATATTGATATTCCGTGGGTTGATGATCCGCTTCGGGAGCATCCTTATCATCGCGAAAAGTTATTAAATATATATAAAAA
>JAZDJM010000099.1:0-5685 GCA_043804305.1 Bacteroidota bacterium | reverse complement strand
TGGCTATTCCATGTGTCCGAATTTTAAAATTATAAACACATGAATATTATCTGGATTTTTATTTATATGATTGTAAAATTGTTGGTTTGTACTTTAAGGCAGGATTACTGAGTAAAACTGTGGAAAATATTTTGTTTTTATAGGAAATTAAATTCATTTTCCTACTTTTACAAGCAAAACCAATCAGAATTCACAAACCTTAAAACCTAAATAAATGAAAACTAGATCTTTACTGGCAGTTTTATTACTGTCAATCCTTTTTCCTTTCTTAACAATAGCTCAATACGAGACAATTAACTTAGAAATGGTTTACAAAATCAAACAAGAAGGCAAAGCAAATTCGCAAATCGAAGAACTTGCTTTTTGGATGACCGATTTCTTAGGGCCAAGATTAACCGCCTCCGAGGGAAAAAACAACGCAAATCTTTGGGTAGCCAATAAATTTAAAGAAATGGGCTTAAGTAATGTCGTTATTGATTCTGTGCGTCCATTTGAACGTGGCGGCTGGGACAATAAAAAAACGTATGCAGCCATGACTGCCCCTTATTATGCCAATTTCTCCGCACTTCCAAAAGCATGGACAGGAAGTACCCATGGATTGATAAAAAGCGAAGTTATTCTGGTTAAGATATCCTCTTTGGATGATTTTAATAAATATACCGGAAAATTGAAGAATAAGATTGTTATTCTGCCTTCGACAGATATTTATGAACCAAGTTTTGAAGCTTTTGCTCATCGATATACAGAAGATGAATTAAGTAAACTCAAGCAGGAAAACACAGAAATACGAAGACGCAATTTTGACCGGGAGGCCTACACCAAAATTCGTGAATTAAATCAAAAAATTGCTGAATTTCTCCAAAAAGAAGAAGTGGCCGTAGTTTTAAACAGTGCCGGCGAGTTCAATGTGCCTCGTGCAAACGGAGCCAACTATACAATTGGGAAGCAATTTCCGCTTGCCGAATTAAATTTGCCCGTTGAAGCACATGGCCGCATGCTTAGATTATTGGCTCACAATATTCCGGTTGAAATGGAAGTTGAAATTCAAAATACCTTTATTGCCAATAATAAAGTAGTAAACGTAATGGGAGAAATTCCCGGAACAGATAAAAATCTAAAGAATCAAATTGTTCTAATTGGCGGACATTTAGATTCATGGCATGGTGGAACCGGTGCTGCCGATAATGCTTCAGGTGGAATTGTGATGATAGAAGCTTTACGGATTTTAAAAGCGATTGGCGTGCAGCCCAAAAGAACCATAAGGATTGCACTTTGGGGAGGCGAAGAGCAAGGACTTCATGGATCGAGAGGATATGTAGAAAAGTATATTCGAGATAAAGAAACGAATAATTTAAAACCGGGCTTTGAACAGTTTACCATTTATTATAATATGGACAATGGCACAGGCAAATTCAGAGGAATTCATTTGCAGGGAAATGAAATGATTCGTCCGGTTTTTGAGCAATGGATGAAACCATTTGAAGATATGGGATTTACAACCTTGAATATTGGAAACACGGGAGGAACCGATCATTTATCATTTGATGCGCTTGGCTTGCCCGCCTTCCAGTTTATACAAGACAGAATTGAATACAGCAGAGGATATCACACCAATATGGATACTTACGAACGATTATTGATGGGCGATTTAAAACACAACGCGATAATCGTTGCAGCATTTATATATCAGGCGGCCATGCGCGATACCCAATTGCCAAGAAAACCCTATGAGGCTCCCAAAAATTAAAATTTTTAAATAAAAAAGGGATGCCAATAAAGCATCCCTTTTTTTAAAACTTTTTTTTAAGATTTATTCTTTTAAAAGAATTGGTTTTCCATATCCAATTTTTTCTAATGCTTCCATTTGAGTTGCAGCATCGCCGGCAACAACATAGAACATTTTATCTGGATTAACATATTTTTGTGCTAGTGCTTTGTGTTGATCCAAAGTCATATTTTTCACAATTACCTGTTGTTGTTTAATATAATCAAAAGGAAGTTTGTAAGCATTTACATCGTATAAGATACCTATTAATGCTCCTAGAGTTTCAAATTCGAGTGCATTTGATTTAATCAATGCATTCTTGGTAAAATCTAAATCGGCTGCGGAGATTCCCTTGCCATATTCCTGCATCAGGTTTTTGAAAATTTCAACAGATTCCAAAGTAGCGGTTGAACGAACGCTTGATGAAGCCATAAAAGGACCGGCGATAGGACTGCCATAAAATCCGCTTCTTGCACCATAGGTAAATCCTTTTTCTTCGCGCAATACCATATTCAATACACCGCTAAACGAACCGCCCAATTTGTAATTCATTACATAAGCCGGGAAATAATCGGCATCAGTTCTGCTCAATGACAAATTTCCAATATTGATCACCGATTGTTTGGCTCCCGGCACATCAATAAAGTATATTTTTGATTCGTTGGTTGCCGAAGGTAATTCATATTCAGGGAATACCACTTCCTTGGCTTTCCATTTAGCATTCAGGCTTTTTAATGCTTCAGTTGCTTCAGATTTTGTGATATCTCCGGCAAAAAGGAAACTAGTTATTGACGGAGAGAAATTTGTTGTGTAAAATGCTTTCAAATCATCAATAGTAATTGCAGCAACGCTTTCGGCAGTTCCACTTCTATCTACTGAAAAAATATGATCTTCTCCATAACAAAGTTTCATAAAAGCAGTTTGTGCAAGGCTGCTTGGATTGGCTTTTTGACGAACCAATTGATTTAAAACTGCGGTTTTGGCCAAAGCAAATTCTTCTTCGTCCCAACGTGGCTCAAGCAATATCTCTTCAACAAGAGCCAAAGTTGGTTTGAAATTTCTGGCCAAAGTATTAACACTGAGATTAATTGAATTATTGGAAGCACTCATTCGGATTGAAGCCCCAAGTTTCTCTATTTCCTCTTCCAATTCCTGAGGAGTTTTGTTTTTGGTTCCTTCCATCATAACATTAGCCACGAGGCTGGCAACCCCTGATTTATCAATTTTATCAAGATAATGCCCACCTTCTAAAACTACATTAAACTGAACCATAGGAAGTTCACGATGTTCTATACCTAATACTTGTATTCCGTTTGCCAGTTTATCGCTCCAAATTGCCGGTAATTTCAATAAAGGATCCGGGCCATTTGTTGGCTGTACAGTACGGTCGAATTTAGTTTTTGTTTTTACAATTTCTGCCTCTACATCTTCAATTGCCACTTCGGTAGCATCTAAAATGTTTTCTTCTTTCACATTGGCTTGTATTGAACCTTGGGCAACTAAATTTACCTGTCCTTTAGGAACAAAACTTGTTGCTAAATAGGCTTTTCCTTTTACATATTTTTCGTAAACACGAAGAATATCTGCTTTTGTAACTGCCTTTGTTTTAGCAATATCTGTTTTGTAATAGGCCGGATCTCCGGCATATTCGTTATATGTTGCCAATTGAAATGATTTTCCCAAAATGCTGCTGATGCTATTGTAAAAACCAGTTTCAAGTCCGGCTTTAATTCTTTCTACATCTTCTTCTGTAAATCCTTCTTTCTCAAATAATTCAAAAGCTTCAAATACAGATTTCTCAACTTCGCTTAAATTAACACCGGCATTAGCATTAACCATAATATTGAAAGAACCGGCAATTTCTTGGCTTCGATTATATGCCCGAGGATTTGTAGTTAATTTTTTCTCTTTTTCCAGAATTTTATAGAGTGGTGCTTTTTTGCCCTGACTCAATAATGCACTTAAATAATCCAATGCATAAGAATCGTCGCTAAATTGCTCAACAGTAGGCCAAATCATTTGGAACTGAGGAGCACGGGCAAAATTATCTTCATGATATACTTTTTTGATTGCATCGAGTTTTATAGGTACAGAAACAGGATCAGATATCTTATCTCCGGCGGGGATTTCACCAAAATATTTATCAATCATTTTTTTAGTTTCCTTCACATCAAAATCGCCTGCAATGACTATTGTTGCATTGTTCGGATTATAGAATTTTTTATGAAAAGCTTTTACATCATCTACTGTTGCATTGAATAAATCTTCCATTTCACCTATAACTGTCCAATTGTACGGATGACCTACTGGATACAGATTTTTGGCGACAACCCATCCGGTATGGCCGTACGGACGGTTATCAACCATTTGTCTTTTTTCATTTTGTACTACATTTTGCTGTATGGCAAAGGCTTTTTGAGTTACTGTATTAATCATATAACCCATACGGTCAGATTCCATCCAAAGTACCATTTCAAGGGCATTTTTCGGGACAACTTCAAAATAAGTTGTAGCATCATTACCGGTACCACCATTGAGCGTGCCTCCTGCACTCTGAATTAAACTAAAAAACTGGTCTTCACCAACATTCTCAGAACGCTGAAACATCATGTGCTCAAACAAATGTGCAAATCCGGTACGTCCGGTTTCTTCTCTGTTTGAACCCACATGAAACTGTACTGCAAAAGCAATAATAGGATCAGAGCGATCGATATGCAGTATTACTTCAAGTCCATTTTTTAATGTATATTTCTCAAAATCAATGTTTAATTCTTCTTTTGGCAAATAAAAGGCCGAAAAAAGGAAAGACGCCAAAATAAGTAGCGTAAATTTTATTTTTTTCATAAATAAGGATTTAAATTGTTTAGATTAATTATATTTCAAAGTTATCAAAAAAAAAGTATCTGATTCATTATTAAAGAAGAATACCTAAGTATTTTTGAAGTTTAATTGCAGAATCTTTAAGATTTGGATCAGATTTAAATTAATAGAAGCCAGTTTTGTTAATAAGATCAAAAACATGAAGCATTCGGTATGGCCTGAAAATAGATTAGCCAAGGGAATTAAATCAGGATAACACTTCTATTCAAATAAAAGCTTTTGAACGAATAATTAAGCTAAAAACTGAAACTTATCTTTAATTATTCGCCTATAAAAGTCACAAGATCGGGATTATTAAAATTTTCAATCATTATCCTTCGAACCCGCTCCTGCCATAATTCTTTAAATTCTTCCTTATCTTCAGCATTTGCTTGATTTGTTATGATTTGTTGCATTAAAAACTGCTGTTTTTCTTTGGCCGGAACCACTGCTGGATTGTAATCCAATTCGACCGTCTCACCGGTATCCACTCTTGTAAAACGCATTAAGCCTTTTAATGAAACATTGTAATCGATGAGTGAATGGCGAACAAATTTTCCATTAATACCTTTAAATCCGGTCTCTTTTGTAGCTCCTGTTATCTGTGAAATTACATTGGAGATTACTCCTGTAACTCCCTCATTGACTGAATTCTTAAATTCTATTTTAATACTACCCCGAATAGGGCTGGTATCACGAAATAATTTCTCCAAAGCTTTATAAGTCATCAAATATGCACCAGCCACTGTAGCACAACTATGTCCGGCTGCTTTAACAACATCGAAATACGAAAACTCGACCAAGCCATTTTCTGAAGCACCCAAAAAATCTGCCAATGGGTCGAATAGTTTAATTACAGGGATTTGATGAAAAAACTCCGGATATTTTACATTATTATTTCTATTTTGCATTATAATTTTGGCAAAATCTTTTTTTGAGGTGCTACGTAAAGAAATTGCTAACTCTAAAGAAGAAAAAATCTCTGTTCCTTACACCTTGGTTTGCTTGAATGAATTTGTTAAGCTGACCATTTAGGTTCTCTGCTTTGGCATTTGTTTGAC
>JAZDJM010000098.1:0-2079 GCA_043804305.1 Bacteroidota bacterium | reverse complement strand
ACTGAAAATAAATCAACTGATTGTGGCAAGGTGTATTCATGGGTATTTCCTCCGCCGCTTCTGTCGTTTTTTGAATTACCAACCTGTCCTGAAATTGTAACCGTTGTTTTATCGGAAATGAAAAAATCAATTCCTGATTTAAAATTGTATCCCCCCCGGATAAAATCACGGCCACCGTTTATATCCAGAAAACCAGTGGTATCACCCATAAATGTTTCCCGGCTCGAAATCCAATTCCCGTAACTTGTTTCATCGCGGTAATCTGCTCCAACAAACCAATTGATTTTTTGAGTTCGGTAATTCAGGGTTATATCGCCTCTGTATTTATCTCGTGAACCAACTGAAGCATTTACAATCCCGTTGATTCCCTGCATCGAGTTTTTTTTCATAACAAGGTTAATAATTCCTGAATTGCCATCGGGTTCGTACTTTGCTGATGGGTTGGTAATAATTTCAATATTTTCAAGCGCTGACGCGGGTATCTGCCGCAGGGCATCGCTGCCGCTCAATACACTTGGGCGGCCATCAATCAGGACCGTAAAATTTGAGGAGCCACGAAGCGAAACATTCCCTTCAATGTCAACCTGAACAGAGGGAGTATTTTCCAGAACATCGACTGCTGTTCCACCTGCTGCACTTAAAACCTGGCTTACGTTGACAATTTTTTTATCGAGTTTATATTCTACGGCTGCTTTATCAGCAACAATATCAATTGCGCCAAGTTCTGTGGATGCCGCACTTAAAATAATACTTCCGGCATCGAATAAAGGATTTTCACGATCAAGGTTAATATTAACAACCTTTGATTTATCAAAACCTATAAAGTTAGCTTCGAGATAATATTCGCCATATGTCATACCGTTAATTTCAAATTCTCCCTTCTGATTGGTGATTCCTCCCGAAATCAGCGATGAGTCAACTTTGTTATAAATTGCAACATTTGCATATTCCATAGGCTGATCGGTAGCTACATCAATAATTAACCCTTTAATGATTCCGGGTTTATCATCGTCGGCGTTATTAAAATTTGAATTGTTTGCCTTTATTGGATTCGATAAAATAAGAAGTGCAAAGCCAATAAATATTATTCCTATTATTTTTTTCATTCTTTTACGTTTTTGTCGTTTTTTGATTTTTTCATATTATATGTTTTCATAACAATTAAGACAAGATACTCTTTTAATGGTTTAATGGTTTACCTGTTAACGTATTGTTAAAGTTTTTTAAATGAGTTTTAAACAGAAATAATTATTATTTCGGATCAGTTGGAAATCAAAGGAAAACAAATGATTTTAGGGATCTGAAAACACTTTTAAAGGAAGTTATTATTAAAGGTTTGTATTTTTGAGGGAATTAGAAATCCGTTTACTTTTTGGAAGTATCAATATCAGTATTAAAAGTCCATCATCCCGATTTTTTCACCATCGGTTGTTATATATTTACGCATCAGGTTTGCAGTGAGGCATGAATGAACCGGAATAATTTCGATAAAATCGCCGATATTAAAAAGGTGAAAATCTTTTTGTGAAATCTTGAGAATTCCGTGTTCCTGCGAAAGTTTACTTACATAAGATAATTCATCGAGCAAAACCTTCATATCGCCTTTTTGAACGCTAATCCGGCCATACATGGGTTTCCCGTTTGAGCTGACCACCGAATCTTTTGAAAGGTGGATGGCGCCTCCATAAATAACAACCTCATTACGGGAAGGATTTTTTGAAATAACCGGGCAGGCAAGTTTTACCGCAATATCTTCCATCGAACAAACACCCAGCTTGTATTGCATATAATCATAAAACACAAAATTACCAGGCCTGATTTCATCTATCCCGTCAAAATTTTCGCAAATACTACACGATGGCGTATCACCGATAGAAATTAGAAGATCGGGGTAATTTTTAATATAACGTTGTTTGAGTTTTTTTAATTTGATTAAGGTTTCAAAATGGCGGCTATGGATTTCATGAACCGAGTTAGCGCTGTATGTATGGCCTGTGTGCGAAAGGAATCCTTTAAATGAAATGTTTTTATTTTCTTTCAGAAGCTCAAGAAACGAATCAATTATTGTTGTTTTGGATG
>JAZDJM010000097.1:0-2278 GCA_043804305.1 Bacteroidota bacterium | reverse complement strand
AAATTCAAACGTTTTGGAATAGCCGAGCTTTTCTGATTCCCAACAGCTACTTTAATCTGAACCCTGTTCATATTCAAATTCCTGAATGCGAAATCAACCAGTTTTGAAGTGGCTTTAGTCATAATCCCCTTTCCCTGATGTTTTTCTATCAGCCAATAGCCTATTTCTGTTTTACAGTTTATCCGGTCCGAATCTTTATAAGCAATTAATCCGGCAAATTCACCTTTGTACCAAATTGAATAAATATCGTCGCGTTCGGATGCCGGTTTAGCAATTGCCGTTTTAATAAAAATTTCCGTATCAGCTAATTTTCTGGTCTGATCGACAAACGGAAGCCATTTTCTTAAGTATGAACGATTCGAATCAATAGCAGAAAAAATAACCATCGCCAGCGAATGTTTTATTCTTTCAAGATGAATATGGTCATCGACCTGAAGGTATTCCATATTTTGAAAAATTACGTGAGATAAATTTAATATTAATTCAGAATTTAATGTCTTGTCCTGAAATTTTTCAAAATGATTTTATCTGGGGAAGGTTTGCGTTTGGTGAAAATGGGCAGAATTAAATATATTTGCCTCAAATAAAATTATTCAGGAAATGAAGACAGTATATTTTATGTTTTTAGTTGGATTCATTTTTATCATGAGTTCAGTTGGAATTGCTCAGAACAGCGACAGAAAAAAAGTATTAATATCAACCGGTTACGGCGATATTACAATTGAACTTTTTAATGAAACACCTTTGCACCGCGACAATTTTATTAAATTGGCAAAAGAAGGTTTTTATGACAGTTTACTTTTCCACAGGGTCATCAATCATTTTATGATTCAGGGTGGCGACCCTGAATCGAGAGGCGCTGAATCTGGAAAACGGTTAGGGAGCGGAGGCCCGGGTTATCAGATTCCGGCAGAGATTAATCCAAAATTTTATCATAAAAAAGGCGCTTTAGCCGCAGCCCGTACAGGCGACCAGGCAAATCCGGAAAGAAAATCAAGCGGTTCTCAGTTTTACATTGTAAAGGGAACTGTTTTTACACCCGGCAAACTTGATTCGACCGAAATCCAAATGAATTACGGGCTTCAGCAAAATATAATGCGCAAATGTTTCACTCCATTCCAGGAAGAGCTTAATAAATTCAGACAGGCAGGTGACCAGGATGGATTTAACAAACGAGTCGCCGAAATAAGAGCTGTCGCCGACTCGGTTTACCGAGTTTCAGAAAAAATAACCATACCTGCTGAACGGAAAAAAGATTATACTACCATTGGTGGTTATCCCTCGCTTGACGGGGCTTACACCGTTTTCGGGCAGGTTATTGAGGGGCTTGATGTTGTTGACAAGATTGCTGCGGTTCAAACGGCTCCAGGTGACCGGCCCGTTAAAGATGTAGTTATGAAAATCAAGGTGATTGAATAAGGCGGATGAGTTATATTAAAGGATTTTTTATATTATTTGTTTGTTTGGGATTAAAAGGTTTTTCGCAGGAAAAAATTGTTTTAATTTCTACAAACTTTGGTGATATGAAATTCCGCCTGTATAATGAAACCCCAAAACACCGCGATACTTTTCTGGAATTGGCTGAAGAGGGTTATTACGACGGAACTCTGTTCTACCGTGTTATTGAAGATTTTTTAATTCAGGGTGGTTCAAAAAGCTCAAAAAATGCACCTCCCGGGAAAAGGATCGGTTATGGCGACCCGGATAAAACAGTCGATGATGAAATCCTTCCACAATATTTTCATAAAAAAGGCGCCCTTTGTGCCCCACGGCAACCCGATGAAATAAATCCTTTTAAACAATCTGATATATCACAATTTTATATCGTAAAGGGAAAAATCCTTACATCAGGTGAAATCGATACCATGGAAATTGCAGTTAACCGGCCCATCAGGAATAATATTGTAAAAAAGATTTATACTGATGAAATTAAGGCTGAACTGAAAGAGCTACGAGAACAAAAAAAGGTCAGTGAATTCAGGGAAATTGCTGACAAAATAAAAAACAAAATCGAAATTGAGTATAATCTTAATCCGAATGTTTTGAAATTTTCAGACCATCAACGTTTGGCTTATACAACTGCTGGAGGTTATCCTGAACTGGATGGAAAATATACCGTGTTTGGCGAATGTATTTCCGGGTTTGATGTGATTGATAAAATTGTAACATTAAAAACCGATGAAAACCACCGCCCATTTGCTGATGTAAAAATTAAAGTTGTAATTCAGAATTAAAGCAGGTATGTCAATAAAAAACAGTTTAATTTGCTTTTTTGTTT
>JAZDJM010000096.1:0-7070 GCA_043804305.1 Bacteroidota bacterium | reverse complement strand
ATCTCCCGCCGACCTTCAAGGTTGAGTTCACGAGTTTAATTAGTATTTGGTAATTTTAGTACGTTTGACATGTTCATGGCAGTCATTGGAGTTATCGTTGTTTTTACTACTATGTCGTTAAAATCTTTGTCGCCGCCAGCTGTATGAATATCTTCGAAAGTCGTTAATAAGGAACTGCAACTTTCACTGTACATCATTAAGGACTGCTGAGTTCCGTTTCGGTTAAATTGCGGAATGGTATAAAATGTGTATAATCCATCGGTTACGCCAAAGCCGTTCCATCCATTTGAAATTAGAAAATAACCAATCACTGTTCCGGGTTCAAATGTGCCTAAATACACACGATCGCCTTCAACCAATGTTCCACCTGAATCTAGGGCTGAGGCATTGGCGAAAATTATTTTCATACTTGCGCGCAATTCTTCGGCTGTTGTAGGAGGATTATTTTTATTGTAGGTATAATATCCGAATGTATTTTTATTTCCGGCGCCTTCAGATACAAAAGTTACAGAAATATCGGCTTGTTGAGTTAACAGGATTTCCCTGTTTTCGTTTAAAAAATAGTTAGGACGATTAACTAGTGCATTTTGATATTCAGGCAAATCGGCTTTGAAATCTGCAACCAAAGTTTCGCATAGGGTTTCCGGATTTTTGATGCAAAGTGGCCTTCCGTCCGCATCCCAGCTGCAAACTGATTCTAAAACTGAATTAGGAATTTTGCGCAGTATTTTTAATCCGCCGCCGCCTTTTGCCACAAATACCCAATCGCCGTAAGTTTGAACCATATTTGCAGATGCACCTTTTTCATCTAAATCCCAATGTTGCATCATTGTAATTTCTCCTCCTCCAAGAGGTAAACATCCAATAAATAATCCATCATCGCTATTAGCCATATAAATTATACGGCCGTCAACAGTTAATCCGTGTGTATTTCCTTTGGTTAACATATTTACAGGTGAAGTATAAACTACATTTCCGTTTTCAACATTTACACCTTTCATTCCGGTGCTATTAGTTGCTATATATGCGATATTATCACCCGGAAGCATACTTACAGTTGCTTTACCCAGATAGGGTTCTGCAACTTTTTGATGAATGATTGTACCTAAAGGAATAGTATTCACCAACGAGCGATCTGTTCCAACCCGATGAACAAATAGTTTTGCATTGTCACCGGCAACCAATGATACCTGATAAGATCCGTTAGTAACACCATTTAAGCCAATTGCTTTTGCGTCTTTATACTCTTCATTGGCAAGAAATGCAAGAGAATTGCGATCGAGCTGAAAAGTTCCGCCGGCATTGTTTCCCGCCGTCATGTATATATAATTGCTGGAAAGACCAATTCCATTTGCTGAGGGAGTAATTGTACCATTTGACATTGCATTTGAAAGGCTAACATCCAATATGCTTCCGTCCAGATAACCATTATTCGAGATTACCTGACGTAAAACAGCCCCTTTTTTAAAACTTGATCCTGCTAAAAATATTTTTCTCTGACTTTCCGGATCAATATCATTGATAGCGAGTGTGTTTATGTCAACACCATCGAATTCCATATAACTGATTATTGAGGGATTGGCTGGATCTGAAATATCAATAACCTCAATACCTCCGGCATAAACATCTCCCTGACGATGATATGAAACATAAGCCTTGTTGCCAAAAATCCGCACATCAGTTGCACTTAAAGGTTCACCGTTAAATAAGGGTGCTTCTACATCGGCTATTAGATACCAGGTATAACTTCCACAGTCATCGTTTGGAATAGGAACTTTAAAGTTTCCTGTAAACATAACTGGTTCGCCAACTATTTTTATCCTTTTATTTAATTCGGTGGAATTATTATTCAGTTTGAATGTTTTATCCAACAATTCATCTTCAACGATTGTGGATGTTTCTATACTATCTTGCTTATTGCATGCACCTAAGCCAATAAGTATAAATGCAAATAAAACAATATAGATTTTAGTAAGAATATTCTTTTTCATAACTGTGGGTTTTTATTTAATCACAAAAGTAGTTTTGCTGTTCGTCTCATTCAAGCAGCAGTTTGTTTATGATTAAATCGGTTATGTATCCGTTGACTATTCTTCTAGTTATGTAGTTTCGGTAAGCTTAGATATTCTATTTTATAAACAGAGTTTGTTTTTTGGACAATTATTCTATAATTGAGAATTGATTATAGTTTAAAAAATAAAACTATTGAATTATAATACTATGAAAGCGTAAAGTAAAGGTTGTAAGTAGTTAAATAATAATAAATTAACGCAAATGACTGAACTCAGAATCTTTTTTCCATTTGGGGAAGGTCTTTTCCATTGAAAGCTTATAACCCACTTCGAAAAGTAATTTAGCATCGTCAGCAACACCACTTAAATCCCACCAATCTTCATATTGGTCAGTAACTTTATGATAATTATTGGCTAACCAATCTGCTTCTTTTTGTTTTGCCCATTCTATTCCAAATTCCCTGCTATCACAGTTTCCGCGTGCAAAAAGAGCAGGAACTCCAGCTTTTGCAAAAGCAAAATGATCCGCACGAAAATACATACCCGTATGTGGATTTGGATCGGGCATGATGTATCGATCATGATTTTTTGCGATTTCTGCTACATAATCATCCAGTTCGGATTGACCAAAACCGGTAATCATCACATCTTTCATTCTTCCGTAAGGCAGCATCATATCGTTATTGATGTTGGCCACTGTTTTCTTCAAATCGAAAACCGGATTTTGCACATAATGACTTGCCCCCAAAAGCCCTGATTCCTCTGCTGTTGGAGCAAAAAATAAAACCGATCGTTCAGGTTTCACTTTTAAGGCTGAAAAAGCTTCTGCAATTTCCAGCATCCAAGCCATTGAAGTACCATTATCTACAGCGCCATTGTAAATACTGTCTCCATCTATTTTTCGGCCAACTCCAAAATGATCCCAATGCGCTGAAAAAATGACAACTTCATCAGGCCGTTTTGATCCCTTTAAGACTCCCAAAACGTTTTGTGATTTATCTATGCGCCAGGAATTTTTCATTTTCAGGCTTAGCGATAAATTTAATGGAACGGCCTTAAATCCTGGTTTTTTAGCTTCATCCCAAATTGCAGTTGAAAGTCCTGCTTCAATAAATAATTTTTTTGAAGATTCCTGTGATAACCAGCCTTGAACAGCACACCGGTCGGAATAGTTATTTTCGTCGGCTAAAAATAATCGTGGGGTTTCATTCCCGTTAGAAACAACTCCCCAGCCATAACCTGCCGGTTTTGTGTCGTGAATAATAATGCATGCGTCAGCACCTTGCCGGGCAGCTTCTTCATACTTATAGGTCCAGCGGCCATAATAAGTCATCGAATTGCCTTTAAAGAAATCTATATTTTCTGTTTCAAATCCCGGATCATTAATCAAAACAATTACTGTTTTTCCTTTTACATCAATACCTTCATAATCGTTCCAATTGTATTCTGGAGCAACAATTCCATAACCTGCAAAAATTAAATCCGATTTTTCAAGAACAATATCTTCTTGTGCACGCATTGAAAAAGCTGCAAAATCAGAAATTAAATTAAAATCAAACGCTTTTCCATTCCCGCTGATTTTTAGTTTATCGTCTGGAGTATTCAAAATCTCCATCAATTTGACTTCTTGAAAATAGCTACCGTTTACGGCAGGTTCTAATCCTATGCGTTTAAATTCAGATTCCAGGTATTTAATTGTGATAATTTCACCTTCGGTGCAGGGTTTTCTGCCCATAAATTCATCTGAGCCCAGTGTTTTGCTTTGGCGAACCAAATCCTCTGTGGAAATTGTTGATAAAGCATTTTCCAAATCGGATTGCTTTGTATTACATGAAGAAAAAAATGAGAGAAGGCTAAGAATGACTAAAAAAGAGAATGGTTTCATAGAGATGATGGATTTGTTAAATGTTATTGCAAATGTATTGAAAGATTTGAACGAAAAATTTGATTTTCAAAGTTTGAATGATAATGAATAGGATATAAATTTTCTGTAGTGTCTGATTAAAATTTTGATAATTGGGCTAAAGCCCGGTGGAGGCGAGATATTTCACAGAGAGCCCAGAGAATACCGATAGTTTTTCGATTCCTTTGCTATTGGTTTTGTTTATTTTTCCGTTTGTTAAATCATAGATTCAACCGGAAAAATAAAACATTTTTCTGCTTTCAAAGGCCAGTTTCTGAGCTTCTGTAAATTTATTAAACTGAAATTCCATTGTATAAGAGTCTTTACCGATTAACTTTTTTATGGCGTTAAGAAAAGGATCAAAACCATAGCTTTCCACGATCTGAAAATCAGCTCTGTCAGGCTTAAGTTTACTTTTAACAAAATAAATGTCAGGTAATATTCGACCGATTGCCTTACACAAAATAATATTGTTTTGTTGTTCTTTCTGAACATCCAGCAATTCTTTGGAAACATGATAAATATGCTCGAAAATTTTTACGCGCTTTTGGTCTGTTTAGAGAATTAACGGTTTGCTTTTTATTGGATCAGATTTGTTTTTTCTTCTCAATTTTAGATTACTAATATACAGAGAACCAATTAAATATGACAATCTATTGCATTAACTGCAAATAAATCTGTTGGAATAAAATTTATAGGCTTAAAAAAAACGAATTGCCGGTCTTTTATATTTTTCCTTAACCTTTAAAATACTGATTATCCTAAGTGACCGGGCACCTGATTTTTTAGTGCCAGTACAAAATCCCTTTATCCGACTTCTGCATTCAAATCCATATCCAGCCAATTCACGTCTTTTTTTAATAAGGCTAAGGTTTTTGCTTCAGCCGAATGCGCTTCAGGTTCATTACGATACGTCCAGGAAGCATCCGGAGGCAAGCTTAACAAAATAGATTCTGTTCTCCCATTCGATTCCAATCCAAATTTTGTTCCTCTATCATAAAGCAAATTAAACTCAACATAACGACCGCGCCTGATATTCTGCCATTGTTTTTCAGTTGTTTTAACAGGCTGATTCCTGTTTTTATTCAAAAGTGAAGCATAAATAACAGGATAAGCTTTAGCCAAATCGCTTGTAAAAGCTAAATAATGCTCAAATTTCTCCTTGCCCGAAACCTCCTGATGATCAAAGAAAATTCCTCCTATTCCTCTTGTTTCTTCGCGGTGAGGCAAATAAAAATAATCGTCGGCTTGTTGCTTAAAATTTTTATAATATTGGGTATCGTATTTATCACAAAGTTTTTTTAAGGCTTGATGAAATTCTTTTGCATCGCTTAAATTAATATAATGGGGCGTAAGATCGATACCTCCCCCAAACCAAGCTTTTCCTGAGCCTAGTTCGAAATACCTGACATTCATATGAATAATGGGAGCGTGCGGATTTTCAGGATGGATTATGGAGGAAATTCCGCTTGCAAAATAAGTATCATCTCCTTCTAAATTTAAAGCATGCTGCATAGCAGAACTAAGTTTCCCGTTTACCACAGAATAATTTACCGCGGCTTTTTCGATGGCATCTCCACGGGTTAATATTTTGGTAATCCCCTGGCCCAAAGGTTTTGTCCATTGATCAGTATTGAATTGAGCCCGACCATCAAGCTTCTCGAGCTTAGTACAAATTTTCGATTGCAATTCTTTGTAATTGTCGACTACCTTATATTTATTCATTGATTTAAACTAATCATTAATCAACTATTCGTCCGGAAATAGGATTCATTTTCATCAGCAAATGTAATTGTTTTCATTCGGTTTAAATAAAACTTAGCACTATTGGCGTTAAGCTTTAGGATTATTTTATACTTTTAAGCATTCTTATAGAGCACAAACAAAAAAACAGCATTGTTTTAATTATTAACCAAATAAATAAACTTATGAAACAATTACTTTTCATCATCTACTTACTTTTTTTATTAAACTTCACTGCTTATTCCCAATCTAAAAAAGTAGTCAAAAAAATAATTGAAATTGGCCAAACCGATAACCAAACAATGGATCATTTGGATATATTAACCAATCGATTCGGTGGGAGGCTTATTGGGTCTGATGCCTATGAAAATGCTGCCGAATGGGCTGCCTATAAATTTAAAGAATGGGGCATGCAGGTTGAAATGGATTATTCAGGAACATTGCCTATAGGTTTTAATCGTGGGCCTTGGTTTGGCAGAATGCTCAGTCACAATGGAATGCAATTGCATTTTGCAACGCCATCTTATACTTCCGGAACCAAAGGTGTTCAAAAAGGACATGTTGTCATCGAACCGAAATCGCAGGCTCAATTTGAGCGAATGAGAGGTAGATTAAAAGGCGCCTGGGTTTTAATTTCCGGAAAAAATGATGGCTGGCCAATTGATATTTCAGCAAAAGCAGATTTAAAAAGAGATTCGATAATTGCTGTAAATGAAGAGATTGATAAAAAAAACAGTGGAATCAGAGCTTATAACCGGAATAACCGGAATGCAGAACAAAAAGAGCTTCTCTCATATTTGGATGAGCCTGCCTTGTTTTATAAACAAATGAAAGATGCAGGCATTCTTGGTATAATTCAATCAAGTGCAAATCCGATTCGGGTATTGTACGACCGGAAAAACATCAATCAAATGACCTTCGAAACCTTGCCAACTGTCCCGGATATTAAATTGGATGAGCATCAATATGCAATTATTGAACAAATGGCTAAAGAAAGACAAAGTTTTGAACTGGAATTTGATATTCGGAATCATTTTAAAATGGGGCCGGTTAAATATTACAATGTTATCGGAATTATTCCGGGAACTGAATACCCAGATGAATATGTTATTATGGGTGCTCATTTGGATGCTTTTGATGTTGCAACCGGTGGTGTGGATGATGGATCAGGAGTAACTCCGCATATGGAAGCTGCCCGGTTAATTATGAAAGCAGGCGGAAAGCCAAAGCGTACAATCTTGGTTTGCTTGTGGGCAGGCGAGGAGTTTGGCTTGTTGGGATCAAAATCATGGGTTGAAAAAAACACAAACAAACACAAAAAAATTTCGAACTATTTTAATAGAGATGGAGGGCCAACAGTTGCTAATAGTTTGAGTGTTCCGCAAGCCATGTATAAAGATATGGAAAAAATA
>JAZDJM010000095.1:0-10634 GCA_043804305.1 Bacteroidota bacterium | reverse complement strand
TCATTTTTAATAATTTCATCATTAGTTCAGAATCTCTTAATTCAATTGCAATTGCAATACTTTTAAAGAAATGCGCATAAAATTCCTTTAGTTTAGTCTTATCATTTAATAAATTAATTGGTACAGGATTAAAATCTAATGATTTGTAGATTAAAGGAATCGTTTTATTTGTACTCAGTGTTAGTTCGCAAAAAGATTGAAAAGAAGCAACTGACCAAAGCGCAAATCTATCTTTTTTTAAAGTCGAAAGCTGAATGCGTTTTAAGATATTTAATGCATTTTCAAAAGCCGGATTTGGATTTTTCTGCTTTTCAGGAATTCGCAATTGCATAAAATACAAATTTGCCCAATCGATATAAAGTTTCCACGATTCATTTTTGCCGATAAGATTTATTGCTGCTTCAAAATGTCTGTCCATTTCTGTGTTTTCAGCAAAAAGAGAATATGCTCTTGCTTTTTGTTGATGCAATGATGCCACCAGACGGTTTTCTCCTGAATTAAATCCGGGAATAGCTTCTTTTAAAAGTTTGTGCAGACTATTAGAGTCTTGACTGACCAAAAAATCGGAATACCTTTTATTAAAATTTATCAAATATTCTTTAAAGTCGGACATACTTCTAAAATTGTTTAAAAAGTTCAATAAAAGATTGAGGAAGCTGCTTCACTTTTTGATCGGCATAATCGAAACAAAGCATTCCTGTTGAACCGCTTATTAATAGTTGTTCGTTTTCAACATTTTTCATCTGATAATGCAAATTGAATTTTTTGTTGTTCTCGATTTCAACGTCAATTTCAATCAACAGCTTTTGATGTAATTTAACCTGTTTCTGATATTTAAGCTGAGCATCAACCAGTATTATTCCTTTGTTTTCGCCAATATTTATTTCGCTCAATCCAAAATGATTCAAGAACTGAATACGTGCATCGTGAAAAATCAATAAGGCTTTATCGTTTCCAAGATGATTGCCGTAGTTGATATCGCCAATTCCAACGGTGTATGTTGCAGTATAACCCATTATTTTACATTGTTTTTTATCAATTAATCTTTGGAGAAGTTTGGTGTTTTTGAGTATTGGCGGCCAAAAGAATTTGCCACTAAAACTCCAATTCACCAAAGAACACTAAATAAAATTACACAAACTCCTATTTTATAACTCACTGTTTTTTCATCCACTTTTTAATCAAATCGATAGTATTTTTTTGCTCCTCCAAAGTAAAATCTTTCAGACGTGTTGCATGCGAGCCGCCCGATAAAACCATTTTTAATGCATTGGTCCGTGAGTCGGGATTTGGCGATGTAGATATCCAAGGATCCAATTCACCGTAGATATAAACAAAATTATTTCCATGATTGGCCAACCAATGATGTACTTTTTCCATTTGATTATCCAAATAAGGCAAATGCAAAGAATCAGGTAAAAACACACTATTACTAGGGTTTTGAACATATTTAAGATCTGTTTTTAATGAATCTATATCAAAATTATAATAGCCTATTTCGTGGTAGGCCTGAACTAAAAACGGAAGATAATAATTCTGACTTTCAACAGAATATAAATCCAGAATGCCAGCCTCTTCAAGTTTATAGAACATAGCCTCCGGAGTATTTTCAACATTTATTAAGGATTCGCATGAAAAAGGCGCCCATTGCCAAAAAGTAAAGGGCAATTCCAAAATAGCAAATTCATAGACCAATCCATCGCTCAAAGGAAATTCGATTTTATTTTGTCGTTTATAACGCTTGATAAATGGCAAAATCTCATCTTCCATTTTTAATAATTTTCGCTGAAAATCAAGTAGTAATGCACGGCATTCGGGTGTTCCAACTCTTCGGAGAAAAAGATTTATCCGTGGGTCTTCCTGCTCAATGTTTAATGGGGCTACATACGGCATGGAAACTTTAACATCATCAGGAAAATAATATCGGAAATATATAGTGGTTTGTCCGCCTTTACTGATACCGGTACTTAACCAATTGTTTGTATATATCTTTTTAAATAAATCGACAATGTGATGGTGATCAGAGGCTGCTTGTAAAGTAGTTAATTTGCTCCAATCCAATGTGTCAGGAACGGATTCGCCAAAAAAACGGTGTTCAACGATGAGCTGATTGGCATTTAAAATTCGTGCCGGTTCGCTCAGGTAATTTCTTTTTGCCTGATAACCTTCCGTTACAAAAACCGTTGGAGAATTTACATCACGATGTGACAGATAAATTTTTTGTTTAAAATATCCGGCTTTTGGATTTTGGTGATCCAAAGGCTGAGTTATATTTATTTCATAACAAATATAGCTTGAATCAAAAGTATTCATGGCTTCAACTTCGATTCCATCCAATTGTTTCAACTGATTAATAAATTTATCTTCTATTTGAGCGAAGACAAATTGGCTAGCCAATGCAAAAAAAAGAATTATCCCAAACCTCTTCATTTTCTTAATCTTTTAAAATTTATTTGCGATATAATAATTCCACTCAAAATAAACATGCTTCCAGTTGCGGCACGCAAACTTATAACTTCATTTAAAATCAGCCAACCGCCAATCAGAGCAAAAACCGATTCAAAGCTAAAAATAATTGCTGCATGAGCAGCAGCCGCTTTCTTCTGTGCATATGATTGTAAAGTAAAAGCGATTCCTATTGAAAAAATTCCGCTGTACATGAGCGGCCACCAAGCTTGTTTAATACTTTTAATATCGATTTCTTCAAAATATACTGCCGACCCAAAACTAAGAATAGCTGTAATTCCAAATTGAAAAATTGAAAGCAGAATGACATTGTGTTTGGGTGCAAAACTTCCAATCATGAGCATATGAAATGCAAAGAAAACAGCGCTGATTAATATTAAACTGTCGCCCACTTCGATGGCAGATGCTTTTTGAAAGCTAAGCAAATATAAACCGATAACAGTTATCAAAGCTCCGGACCACAATGTCTTACTCACTTTTCGGCCAATAAATAATCCAAAAACAGGAACAAGAATTACGTATAAACTGGTTATAAATCCTGCTTTGCTTGCGCTGGTGTATTCCATACCAATCTGCTGAGCTGTGGAAGCAATAAATAAGACAAAACCTAAAAAAAGTCCGGAATTAACTACTTTACGCCATTGGAAATATTCTCGGCCATTTCTTCTCCTCATTAAAAAATAAAGCGGGATTAACGAAATAGTACCAATGGTAAAGCGTAAAGCATTAAAAGTATATGGCCCAAGGAATTCGGCTCCTTTTCGCTGTGCAACAAAGGCAAAGCCCCAAATAGCAGCCGCCAGCAATAAAATTAGATTTGATTTTAGTTTTTCCTTTTCCATAATTAGTCTGCGAAGATATTTCAATTTTAGCAAACAGCCGAATTACGTTAAAAACTCTAAAATCAAGCCTTACGGACAAAAAATAAATTAATTTTGGCCTAAATCTGAAAATTTAGAAATGAATCGCACTTTTTATATTATCGGTCTGCTAGTTTTGCTCAGTATAAATGCTTTTTCGCAAGTCAATACCAAGCGTTTTTTAGCCATGGGACGCACTGATCTTTTCAACGATAATTATACCGAATCCATTAAAAACCTGACCGTTGCCATCAATGCAGCACCGGATAAATTTGAGCCCTACTTTTTTAGAGGTTTGGCAAAATATTATTTGGGCGATTACAATGGCGCTATCGACGATTTGAACTTATCCATCAAAATAAATCCATACTTTTCCTATTCGTACCTCTATTTGGGAATATGTAAACAACAGCAAAAGAAATTTCACGATGCATTAAAACACTATGCCGATGCCATTCATCGCGGCCCGAATAATGCCGATATTTATGTTAACCGCGGTGCTGCAAAAATTCAGCTAAAACTCTATCAGAGTGCTATTTCAGACTTTGATACAGCCATTATTCTGGATTCAAAAAACGAAAATGCCTATTTAAACAAGGCTGTGGCGCTTTATGAATTGAAACAAGAAGAAAAGGCCATGGAAGAAGTGAATAAGGCTGTAAAACTGAACTATTTAAACAAAACAGCTTATCTGCGAAGAGGGATATTTAATTTTGGAATGAAGAAATACAAAGAAGCTATTTTTGATTTTGAACTATCGATGAAACTCGACGATGAAGATCCACTACTCTATTTCTTCAGGGCAATATCGCGTTATTACCTTAAAGACATAAAAGGCGCTTATGAAGATTACAATAAAGTACTCGAACTTGATCCGTATAACGCTTTAACCTATTATAACCGAGCCATTTTAAAAACTGAGGAAAAGGATTACCTTGGTGCTTTGCTGGATTACGAAAAAGTTACTTCAATAAATCCGACCAATATTTATGGTTATTACAATAAAGCGGGCGTTAAAGGACTTTTAAACGATTACAAAGGAGCGATAAAAGATTATGACAAAGCCATTGAACTTTTTCCTGACTTTGCACGGGCTTATTTAAACCGCTCAGCAATTAAGCAAAAACTCAAAGACGAAAAAGGAGCATATACCGATTATTTGAAGGCCGAAATGATTAAAGAAAAATTCGACCAAAACGATTCGGCACCGGAACTGATGAAAGACAGCGTTCAACTAAGCAAACTTATAGCCTTTGAGAGTGATTTTAACAATGCAAACGCAGACAATGGCTCCATTCAGTACCGCAATGTGTACATCGAACTGGAATCGAATTTTATCATCTCATTATTGGCAAAAGACGAGGCTGATTATATTGATGTGCGCCGGAAACAATATTTTGTAAGTGAGATTGCAGAATACAATGAGTCTAATCTGGCACAATTTAAATTAGCATTTGGATTAACCAAAGAAATTAACCAATTGCATCCTACTAAAGCCAGAGAAATTCTCCAGCGATTAACCTCAGCATTAAAAGATCAACCGAACAATCCATATAATCATTTGTATGTAGGCATTTTAAACGAAAGAATAGGCAATTTGCCAAGTGCCGAAAATTCATATCTTGAAGCGATAAAACTTGATCCAACTTTTGGATTTGCCTATTTGAATTTGGCTAATGTGGCTTATATAATGGCTATGGAGAAAACCCAAACCGATAATAATTCAAACGATAAACTAATCAGGGAAAGTCTAGAAGAATTTAAGACTAAACCCAATCAATTGTTGGTTCCCGATTTAAAAAAGGCAATTCATTATTACGATATGGCCATGCAAATCTATCCTAAATTGGGTTTCATCTACTATAACCGGGCAAACCTATACAATAAAATGCAGGAATATATGAAAGCTATAAATGACTATAATCAGGCTTTGATTTATCAGCCCAATCTAGCCGAAGCCTATTATAACAGAGGATTAACATTATTACTTCTTCAGGATAATACTACTGCATGTCCTGATTTAAGCAAAGCCGGCGAATTGGGCATTTCCAATGCATACAATGTAATTAAGCGTTACTGTAAAGAAACAAAATAATAGTACAACAATCATATGTTTAAAAGAATAAACCTTACAGCATTTCTCATAACTGTTTTAATACCACCCTTTTTATTGATTCCAGTGCATTTATTTGTAAAACCATCGATGCTATTGGCAGAAAGGTTTTTTCCCGGAACATGGTGGATTGAAATTCTGCTTTTAACACTTTACTCGGTTTGGCTTGGACAGGTAATGGCTAAAACCGGAAATATCGGGAACGTTCGTATAAAATATTGGTTATTTTTTAGTTTTATCTTTTTCAGTCAATTTATACTGGGATTGTTTGTCAACGAAAAGTTCCTGATGTCGGGTGAATTGCATTTACCGATTCCGGCCTTGATAATTGCTGCCCCAATTTATCGTGGCGAAGGATTTTTTATGCTGATATTGTTGCTGACCACTGTTGCAATTGTTGGTCCCGGCTGGTGTTCGCATCTTTGTTATATTGGAGCTTGGGATAACTGGGCATCCAGAAATCTGAAACGACCAAAAAAGAAACTTAGTCGAAAGCAAACTATTTTTCTTCGTTATCTGATGCTGATTTTTGTAATTTTTGCTGCCGCCCTGATGAATTATTTCGGTGCTCCAATAGCTGTAGTTTTTGTTTCTGCATTGGCCTTTGGAATTCTGGGTGTTTTTCTGATGCTCTATTTTTCCAGAAAACTAGGCTATATGATGCATTGCACAACTTACTGCCCAACCGGAAGTTTGGTGGCTTTGCTCGGAAAACTATATCCGATGCGTGTAAAAATCGATCAGAACACTTGTACCAGCTGTAATTTATGCACAACAGAATGCCGTTTTGATGCTTTAAGTTCAACGGATATAAAAAATGGAAAGGCAGGATGGAACTGCACCCTATGCGGCGATTGCCTGAGTTCCTGTCATGCCAGTTCAATACGTTTCAGTTTCTTCGGTTTAAAAAGGAATGGCTGGATCGTTTATATTTCGATAATTGTAGCCCTGCATACTGTTTTTCTTGCGCTTGCAAGGCTTTGAAATATGCAATGAATTATCCTGACAGGCTTGTAAATCCTGAAAGGTTTAAATTCTGAAAGGTTTTTAAAACCTGTCAGGATTATAGTCTTATCATTATTTCAGAACTTATATGAAATATAAAAACCGTAATTATTGCTTTGGGCAAAAGGGACAAAAGAAAAACCTTCTATTTTCTTAAAAGGATTAAAATTCTTAAACGGCTCAAAATAATAGACCAGTTCTGCGGCTGCAATTCCAATTCCTGCACCTAACAATACATCTGAAAGCCAGTGTTTATTGTTTAAAATCCTGAAAGTTCCGGTGGTTGCTGCAAAAGCAAAGCCAGTGTAGGCCAAAAATGGTGAGCTTTCTTTAAATTCATGGTGCAATACTGCAGCATTGGTAAAGGCAAGTGTTGTGTGTCCCGATGGAAAAGAATGGTCGCCTCCGTCTGGCCTCGTTTTATTAGCAATGTTTTTTAATCCATGTGTAATTGCCGCACTTATTAAATTTGAGATAAACAAATTTTTGCTTTGATCAAACCAATGGTTTTTGCTTTTAACACCGACAATATCTGCAAGATACAATTCGGCAATCGGAACATATTGGGTAAAATCGTCAATAGGAAATGAAAATGTATTTCCGACTTCATTCCTTAATTGGGTTTGCAGATTTTTTTCAAATCTACTGCCATTAATTAAAATTGCCAATGTCACCAAAGTACTTGGAACTACAGCCTGTTTAATCTTTTTCTTTGAATATACAGAATCCATCTTTTGAGCATTTGACCTTGTAATTTGACTAAATACAAAAATCACAGCCAGCAATATAATTCTATAGTTCATGGCTGATTTATTTTAAGAAGGATATCTTCAACTTTTGGCATTTTATCTACATCAAACCAATGAATATCTTCATTTTTTCTAAACCAAGTCATTTGCCTTTTGGCATATCGGCGCGAATTGGTCTTGACTTTTTCGAGCGCCCATTCGTAGGTTTCGCTTCCGTCGAGCCAAAGAAAAAATTCTTTATAGCCAACCGTATTTAATGCGTTTAATTTTCTCTGTGCATAAAGACTCTTTACTTCTTCGAGCAATCCATTTTCGACCATTTTATTCACGCGAAAATTAATTCTATCGTATAATTTTGCCCTTTCCTGGTCTAGGCCTATCCATTTAATATCAAAATGGCGCTTTTTAATTTTGCCACTTCGCATTTCCGAATATTTATTTCCGCTGCTAAGGCAAACTTCCAGTGCACGTAATAATCGTTTTGGATTGTGTATATCAATCTCTGCATAAAATGCAGGATCGAGTTTCTGCAGTTTTTTCTGTAAAGCCTTAATTCCCTCTCTATCATAGAGTTGCTTTAATTCCATCCTAAGCTCAACGGAAGCATCGGGCAAATCATCAATGCCATAAGCCAAAGCTTCTAGATATAAACCCGAACCACCTACAACCACCGCCGTATCTTTTGTAAGGAATAGCAGATCCAAAACCTGCAGTGCATCTTGTTCAAAATCGGAAACATTGTAATTATCATGAATGGACAAATTCGCAATAAAATGGTGCTTTACTTCTTTTAACTCAGCTTCAGACGGGCGGGCCGTTCCGATTTTCATTTCAACATAAAACTGCCTCGAATCGGCTGATAGGATTTCAGTATTTAAATATTTTGCCAGTTCGATTGCAAAGGCTGTTTTACCAACAGCCGTTGGCCCAACTACAAAATAAACGGTTTTATGCATCATTAATTTTTTTCAAGTTCTTGCATCAAAAGGTTCATTTGATTTAAAAATAAATCCCACCCATATATTTTCTTTAATTCTATAATATTCTTAACAAATTCAGGCTCCCTTTTATGATTAAAATAATCGATAATGTATTCAGCAATTTTTTCAGGATCGCGGCTGGATACATAACCCACTTTCTGATGACTGACAAGTTCCGGTAAACCACCCACATTGGTTACCAAAACAGGCTTGTTAAAATGATAGGCAATCTGAGTTACACCGCTTTGTGTGGCTTGCTTATACGGTTGTATAATTAAATCAGCCGCAGAAAAATAGGCCGGAACATTTTGATCGGGTATATAATTGCTTTCAAAAATTACACGATCTGAAATTCCCAAGGTTTTGACTAAATCGTAATAGGGTTGCTCGTCACAATAAAATTCCCCAGCCACTATCAACTTTATTTTTGAACGCTTTAATTTCTTACTCGCCAAGGCTTTTAATGCCAAATCAAGTCCTTTATATTCGCGAATAATGCCGAAAAAAAGTAAATAATTCCAATCCTGATCCAATTGCAATTTTTCACGTGCTAAAGATTTGGTCATGGCTTTACCAAAATGATCATAAAGTGGATGCGGACTAATTCTTATTTCATTTTGAAATTTATACCTTATCAGGTCTTTCATTACCGATTCGGAAAGTACTAGGAACCCATCCATAGCTTTTACAAAATAATTTGCCAGAAAATAATCGCTTATTTTTTTCTCATGCGGAATAATATTATGCGCAATTCCGATGCATCTGGTTTTTCGGTTTCCTTTAACAATTCTGGCAATAGTGCCCAAAGCAGGCGCCATAAAAGGCATCCAGAATTTAAAAATGATGTAATCGGGTTTTAATTTTCTTAACTGAAAACCTATTCGTATCCAGTTTAATGGATTGATACTGTTTAGGGCAATGCGGATAGGAACTTTGCATGAATTTTCCCCGGTACTGTATTGCGTTTTCCCGGGAAAAAGATATTTTGGATACTGAAGGCTATAGGATAAAATGGAAATATCGTCCTCCTGCTTGCTTAATTCAGCGGCAAAGCGCTCGGTAAAAGCAGCTATTCCACCTCTCAGCGGATAAGCCGGGCCAATAATTATAATTTTTTTCAACGCGATTCTGTTTTAGCATCTAATCTGCTCATTTCAGCAATAATATAATCGTTTTTACTAACTGCTGTCCGTGATATCAGCTCCCCTAAAAAACCGGCAAGAAACAACTGAGACCCAATCATCATGGCCAGTAAACCCAAATAAAACAAAGGGCGCTCAGTCATCTTAAATACATCCAAGAAAATTTTTTCATAGGCTAAATATCCGGCAATTGCAAAACCGATTAGGAATAAGAATGTTCCCCAGAGGCCAAAAAAATGCATAGGCCGTTTTCCAAATCGGGAAACAAAAGAAATGGAAAGTAAATCGAGAAAACCGTTGATGAACCTTTCGAAACCGTATTTTGTTTTTCCAAATTTTCGTGGATAATGTTTTACCACCAATTCATCAATTTTAGTAAATCCTGCCCACTTGGCAATGACAGGAATATAACGATGCATTTCGCCGTAAACTTCAATTGATTTTACTACTTCATGCTTATAGGCTTTTAAACCGCAATTAAAGTCATGAAGTTTTATCCGGCTCATTTTTCGGGTAGCCCAGTTAAAAAATTTAGATGTACGGCGTTTAATGAATGGGTCATATCTTTTTTTCTTCCAACCACTTACCAAATCCAGATTTTCATTTTGAATCTTTGCATACAATGCAGGAATTTCATCCGGACTGTCTTGTAAATCTGCATCCATAGTAATAACAACATTGCCTTTAGCCATTGAAAAACCCTGATTTAAGGCAGCAGATTTGCCATAATTACGCTGAAAACGCACGCCAATGATGCTTTTATTATTCCCGGATAATTCTTTTATAATTTCCCACGAATTATCCTTACTGCCATCATCAATAAAAATAACCTCATACGAAAAATTATTTTCCTGCATAACGCGCGAAATCCATTGGCTTAACTCACCAATGGATTCCGCTTCATTATACAATGGTATTACTACCGAAATGTTCATAGTCTTAATTTAATACGCCAAAATCTTCTTAAGCAGCCAAAGATTTATTTTCTTTTTTTGCAAAAATGGCTACGATTGCTGAAAGAATTGTACCAAAAATAATACCCATAACCAAAGCCATCACAGCCACCATGGTTCCGCTGGTAAATTTAGCAGAAATACTCATGGCTTTTTCTAAATCTGCATCGGAGATGTTTGGACTTCTTTCTAAAATTGCTTCTTCAGCCTTAATGAGCTGATTTGCCAAGAACTCAGGATCAATAAAATTTAAGAAAACATATTGATAAATTACGCCGATAACAACAGAGATAAGCGTGATATAGAAACCTGTTTTGAAAGCTTCTCCATATGTCATCCATCCATCGTTAAATTTATCGCGCCAAT
>JAZDJM010000094.1:0-2036 GCA_043804305.1 Bacteroidota bacterium | reverse complement strand
CAACAAAAAATTCAATTCATAGTTACCATTATCCACAAACCAAAGCTTTTGATTTTTGATGAACCTTTTAGCGGATTTGATCCGATTAATGTTCATTTACTAAAAAAAGAAATACTAAACCTAAAAGCCCAGGGTGCAAGCATCATTTTCTCAACGCACAACATGGCCTCCGTTGAAGAAATCTGTGATTTTATAAGTCTTATCAATCAGTCGAAAACTATTCTGGAAGGTGAAGTGAATAGTATCAAATCGCAATTCAAAGCCAATATTTTCGAAGTGGAATGGAAAGGAAAGGAAAGTGATTTGGACATCCATCTTCCTTCTTATCTCAGTTTAAAAAACACCTTGAAATCAAACGGAACTTATAAAACCCTATTCCAGATTCAGAGCGGGCATACACCAAATGATCTTTTGAAGTTTCTTATAAACGATATTAACCTGGTAGGATTAAGGGAACTACTTCCAAGTATGGATGAAATATTTATAAAGAGTGTAAACGCATCATCAAAAAGCGCTAATAATGAATAAGATAAGCTTAATTATACAACGCGAATACTTTACAAGAGTAAAAAAACGTTCATTCATTGTCCTTACCTTATTGGGGCCAATTTTAATGGCTTCCATCTGGATAGTCCCAATTTATCTTTCCACTTTATCTACGAGCCCAAAAGTAATCAGTGTTTTAGACGAAACGGGAGTTTTTTTGGATAAGCTGAAAGGGGATGAAAACCTGCAATTTGTTGAAGCAGTTCCTCATTTAAAAACGGCAAAAGAGAATTTAAGTAAAATGGGCAACTATGCCTTATTGTACATACCCAAACCTGATGTTCATATTCCAAATTCTGCAGTTATATACAGTGAAAAACAAGCCAGCCTTGATGTAAAAAATTACATCAAAGGCATTATGAAAAAAGAAATTGAAGCCCAAAAGTTGGCCCTGCATGGAATTGATCCTGAGATTTTACTCTCTATAAAAACCAATGTTTTTATCAGCTCAATTAAAGTGGATGGAAGTGGAAACGAAGAAAAATCTTCGGCAGAAATCAGTATGGCCATTGGTATATTTTCGGCCATATTGATCTATTTTTTCATTTTCCTGTTTGGTGCACAGGTGATGCGCGGTGTTATTGAAGAAAAAACCAGTCGTATCATCGAAGTAGTCATTTCGAGTATAAAGCCTTTTCAGCTGATGATGGGTAAAATTATTGGAATTGCCCTGGTTGGATTTACACAATTTATGCTTTGGGTGGTGCTAACAGCTACTTTAGTGATTGGTTTTCAGGCGTTTTATCAAGATGAATTAAAAGCCTATCAAACCCCGGTAAAAATTGAATCAAGCCAAGGATTGTTTCCTGATAATTCTGAAAAAACTGTAAATCAACAAATACAGCCAAAGGACGAAAACATTGGTTTTTTTATCGATGCCCTTTTATCGGTAAATTATTTTGTAATCATAGGTTCATTTATTTTTTATTTTTTGGGGGGATATTTGCTGTATGCGGCCTTGTTTGCAGCTGTGGGTTCAGCTGTTGATAGCGAAGCGGACACCCATCAGTTTATGATGCCTATTACTGTGCCACTTATTTTCAGCATTGTGATGATGCAGTTTATCATCAACGATCCGCATGGCCCGGTGGCTTTTTGGTTATCTTTGATTCCGTTGACTTCTCCGATAATCATGATGATCAGAATTCCGTTTGGGGTGCCATACAGCGAAATTATAATGTCAGCAAGCTTACTAATACTCGGATTTATTTTCACAACCTGGCTCGCTTCAAAAATATATCGCACCGGAATTTTAATGTATGGCAAAAAAGTAAACTATAAGGAGCTGTGGAAATGGCTTTTTTATAAAGCTTAAATAATATTGTAATTTAGCGTACATGATGTTCTGTTGTTCAAATCTTTTGAGGATTTGTTACTGTAGATTGAAATATTATCCTAATTTTGCGGATTGTAAAAATTTTTAAAAAACAAACATATAACTCATGCAAAACAAAGGTGCCATAAGATTTTTTGCCATTGCCTTTGCACTT
>JAZDJM010000093.1:0-2561 GCA_043804305.1 Bacteroidota bacterium | reverse complement strand
CTACTCCGGATATCAGACAGACGATGAATACATAACCATTCCAAATCCTCTGGACGGGGAATACAAATTTGAAATACAGGGGACAGGAGATGGTGGAAAATACGGAGTTTTGATGAGCTATATTTCAGATAATTTTGCTACGACCACAGAAATTGCAGGTCTGACACAGCGAAATCAAATAACAAATTTAAGTATAAATATTGATAACGAAAATCCGGAAAATTTGGAATCAAAGAAAGAAGTTACCGAGGAAAGTCTGATAGCGGATATTAACAAAGCTTATGATTTGGGGTGGTTTAAAAATCAAAAAGTCAGGGATAATTTAATATGGCAGATCAATAAAATTTTTAGATCAGAAGAAATATCGCGCGAATATATTCTGAAGTCGTGGGTAACAACATTAGAAATGTTGTTAGAAGACGGTAAAATAAATCAAGAAGCGTATAATATAATGAGGGAAGATGTAAATTGGTTAATATTAAATAATTAAAAATTATGAGAAGAAATTTTTTGTTCTTTATTTTAGTGATAGTTACAAGTCTTGTCTCAGCTCCTTATCTTGGCGTTTGGTATGACCAAATCTCTATTCAATATGGAGGATGGATGACATCCAAAAAAGATGCTGTCTATTTTGCTGGGCTGTTGGTTTCTTATGTCTTTTTTATACCTCTGTTGTACGGGATATTTGGCATTAGAAAAAATAAGAATTGGATAATTTGGACTCTACTACCAGTTCTTTTGTTATGGTTTGGTGCTGATAAATATCATATTTATATCCCTGTCTTATTAATCATTGCCGCTCTGTTTATCGCCAAACTTCTAAATCTCCTTATCTCCAAACTCAAACGCCCAAATCCACCGATGGTTATTAAATAATGTTAAGATCTCAATATGCGATACTTCGATAAAACCTTTTTCAAATTTACTCTAGGATTTTTGTGTATAGTTTGTATCAGTCTGTTTGTAATATATTTTGCTTCGAATTTTGGTGATAATAGTAATACTCAAACTGCTCAGCCCGTTTCCGCGCCGTAGTTTATGATCCCGTTAGAAGTTCAAAAAACTATGAAATTCAGTAATAGTAAAAAATATGCAAACTTCTAACGGGATGACAAAACTTTTTCCAAAACTTTTCTTAACCGCAATCTTATTTTTTCTTTTTCCTACGGTCTCTTTTGCTCGAGTGGTGATAAATGAAGTTGCTTGGATGGGGACGAGTGAACATGCGAATTGTGAGTGGTTAGAGTTATATAATAACGGAGAGTCGAGATTTGATCTTAGTGGTTGGATACTGTATGAGCAAGGTGGGAATGTAAAAATAATTGATCTATCCAAAAGTATCGGCGCCGGGGAGTATTTTCTGATAGAAAGATTAGTCCCGTCTTGTCCTGATGCCGTTCCTGGTATTAATGATGTGTCTGGAAGTTTTGGTGGAAGTGGGCTCATTAATTCACCAGGCGGTGAATTTCTGGTACTTAAAGATGCAAGTGGAAACACGATACAGACTTTGGATTTTTCGGACGGTTGGCCTGCTGGCGATAATATAACCAAAGAAACGATGCAGTGGACTGGATCAAGTTGGATAACTGCTTCACCAACGCCGGGCGCGGTAAATAATACTACAAGCAATATTTCTGATAACTCAAACTCTTCCGGAGAAGTTTTAGGCGCCTCAAGCAGTTCGTCTTCTTCATCTAGTTCTCAATCTTCCGGAGGCAGCGCTACAAATGTTTCTTCGCTAAACTCTCAATTGGAAATTATCGCCGGAAATGACAGGACGACTTCTCCCGGCAGCCCTATTTGGTTTCAGGCAATGGTAAAAAAGAACACCGCTTCGGCCAGTCTGGAATTAAATTGGTCTTTTGGTGATGGTAATGTTGGAGTTGGACCTTTGGTTAGCCATACTTACAAATATCCGGGGGATTATGTGGTGGTTTTGAGCGCCAGAGCCGGCGATATGTTCTCGGTCAGTCGGCTCAAAGTAAAAATAATAGAGTCAAACATATCAGTATCAGATAAAAATGAATATCTGGAAATTTCAAATAACGGCAATACGGAAGTGAATCTTTTTAATTGGAAAGTAGAAGATGATGGAAAAGGTTTTGTTTTCCAGCCCAACACCATAATACTGCCGCACTCTTCCATCAAATTGGATAAAAGTCTTTTGAAAATGAAGGGTTACGACAATAGTCTCGGCACTTCCCTTAAAAACGGTCTGAGAGAAGAAGTTTTCTCTGTTGCTCCGGTTGAAAAAGTGGATTTGAGTGAGGTATCCAAAAACCTTGATAATATAAAAAAAGAATTTTCTGTAATACAAGAAAAAGCAGAAAATTTAGGTTTAATTCCGCAAAATAAAAATTTTAATATTCAATCTGCAAGTTTAACAAATTTACCGCTGGCAAGCACCACCATCGGGGATGTTATTTATGAAGCGCCCAAGGCAGAAAGCTTTTTCAGACGCACCTGGAAATTTATTACCGGCTTGTTTAATTAAGGTTTATGTATATATAATAGAGTTATTATAAATAATCAATAAATTTATGATGGAAGGATCTTTAAAT
>JAZDJM010000092.1:0-2274 GCA_043804305.1 Bacteroidota bacterium | reverse complement strand
TGGAAAATATTGCAAAAGCTGCTGAATATATTCCATCAAGAGTATTCAGGCCGCCTTATGGCAGGATAAATTCAAAGTTGATAAAAGAAATCAAAAAGCATTATCAGATTGTTATGTGGACTGTTTTAAGCGGCGATTTTGACCGGAATACGAATCCATTACAATGTTTTAGAAATGCCACTTCCAAAACAAAAGCAGGTGATATTATTGTTTTTCATGATAATCTTAAAGCAATGCAAAATGTAATTGAAGCTCTTCCAAAAACCTTGGATTTTTTTCTCAAAAAGGGAATAAAAGTAGTTGCACTTCCTAATAATAAACTCCAGTTTTAAAAAACTAATTTAACTTTGCTTTTCATTAAATAGAGTTATGCCAATAAAACAAATATTACATCTAATGGCCAATATCTTAGTTTTGGCTGCTATAATGTTTGCCTGTGCGAATCCCGTTGCACCAACAGGCGGCCCAAAAGATGAAGATGCACCAAAATTTATCGGGAGTAATCCTGTTAATAAATCACGAAATTTAAAACCCGATAAAGTATATTTGGCTTTTGATGAATTTGTGGAACTTAAAGATTTAAACAAAAATTTATTGGTTTCACCTCCATTTCAAAATAAACTTGATATTAAAACAAAAGGAAAAGGCGTACGTGTTTTGTTTGATAAAAATGAAGTTTTTGCAGAAAACACAACCTACACCATTTATTTTGGTGATGCAATAACCGATTTGCACGAAAACAATCCTTTACCAAATTTCCAATATGTATTTGCTACCGGTAATGATATAGACAGTTTAAGTATACGTGGAAAAATATTGGAGGCAAATTTTCTTATACCACAGGAAGGAGTTACAGTTTGTTTGTATATCGATAATAATGATACTTTATCGTTAGATGAATTGCCACAAAAAGTCAGGCCCTATTATATTGGAAGAACCAATAAGGAAGGATATTTTGAGATAAATAACATCAAAAACGATCGCTTTTTATTGTTTGCAGTTAAAGATGCAAATGCAAACTTTATAAATGATATGCCCAATGAAGCCATTGCATTTTCAAAAGAACTGATTGTTCCTGAAGAGGTGTTTGATTTCATTCCGGATTCCATACCTATTGATACCTCAAATGTTAAATTGATGGATAGTTTGTGGGCGAATTTTGCAGTTCCAATCACTAAAAATTCACACACATTGCTTTATTACGAACCACAGGACTCGGTGCAACGTATTGTAAGCAAAGAATTAGTAGATGGCAACCACATGCTTTTTAAGTTCAAATATCCTCTTAAAAATGAATTGGATATTAACTTGCTTCAGCCTGAGAATATTGAAAAAAGCGCTGTTTTTATGGAAGAGTATTCTTCTGAAAAAGATAGCCTTATTCTATGGTTCTACAAACCTTTTAAAGACACCATTCAGATTAAATTTAAGATGGATACTTTAAAAACGGATACATTCAATATCATTTTTAATACACCTTCAAAAAAGGACTCAGAGAGTGGAAGCAGAGTAAAATCAGTGCAGAGTGCAAAACGACAAAAGGCTCCAACAATTGCATATACAGCAAATTTTTCAAATAATTTCCCATATTTCGCTCAAGGCAGAATTATTTTTAAAACGCCAATAATTACAGCTAATTTTGATAATATTATATTGTATGAAGATACAATTCCTGTAGCTTTCGAAATTGGTTTTAAGGATAAAATAAAACGAAAACTAAGTGTTGAATACGCATGGAAGGAAGGAAAAAAGTATCGGCTTGAAATTCCTGATCAAGCCTTAACAGATATTCACGGACTTAAAAACGATAGTATTTTTATCCGTTTCAAAACAACCACAGAATCAAATTACGGCAGTTTAGAGATGAATATAAGTCTTCCAAATGATAGCACTTCTCAATGGATTGTGCAATTAATTAAAGGAAGCGCTGATAAAGAGCAACTTATTCAGAAGGAAATTATCAGGGTGAGCAGTACGGCGGTTTTTAAGAATTTAAATGCAGAAAAATATCGAGTTAAAATTCTGGAAGATATTGACGGAAACGGTCGATGGAGCAGTGGAGATTATTCAAAAAAGCAATTGCCCGAAAAAGTGTTTTATTTTGACAAAACAATTGAAATAAAATCAGGTTGGGAAATAAAAGAGGATTGGAAAATTGATTACTCTGCTCAGGAAAACCCGAGTGTAAAAGTGGAGAAAACTAAGAAATAAGAAGTTCTAATGCTTCATCTTATTATTCATCATTACACTTGTTTATACACTGAATAATCTCAG
>JAZDJM010000091.1:0-3385 GCA_043804305.1 Bacteroidota bacterium | reverse complement strand
GTCTAAAAATTTCAGCGCGAGCTCTTTATTGGGCGCATTATCTAAGATCGTTATTCCATAAACCATAGGTTCTCCAATTTGTGTAATGGTAGTTCCCGGCTCTTTTCCAATAATATCTACTTTGGCGCTTTTATAAAAATCGGATAAGGCAGGATTTTTTAAGTTAATGGAATCAGGCAATATCACATATTTTAAACCATGTTGCTCAGCAACCGATCGGTAAAGAAAGAGATAATCGATAGTGTTTGATTCTAACAAGGCTAATAAATCGACTTCTTTTGGACGCATATATTCCTGATTCTTGGCCATTAACCTTGCAGTAAATCCCGATAGTTTGTAGTATTTTTCGGCCAGTTGGGAGGTTAAAAGAGAACGGTAACCACAAGGATCTGAATTAGGATCGGCTCTGCTATAGATTACATCGTCTTTTAGCAAAATGTCATACCAGTTTTCGGCATTGATAAAATTTGAATATTTGGAAGCTTCGTGATATACAATGGCCATTTCATTGCTGGCAAATTTTATGTTAAAACTTGCATATTCCGGAATTAATAATTGATCGATGATTGAATAATCAGCCGATGCCATAATATCGCACTCTTTTTTCAGATCAGTAATCTTTCTTGCACTAGCCACACTACCTGCAGATTCCATTAATATTTCCACATCCGGGTATATTTTTTGAAATTCATCTTTCATTTGTTTCATGGGCACCGATAAGCTACCTGCATGAAAGATAATTAATTGTTTGTTTTTGTAAGTTTTAGGATTATTATTGCAGCTAAACATAAGCAAAGAAGCAAGTATTAAGCTAAACATGGCAACTCTTTTCATAGTTTTCGTTTATATTTGGATATGCAAATATAAACATATCGCCTAAAGAAGAAATTAATAATAAATAGTTTGGTCAGGTTTTAAAAGAAAAAAACTCAGGTAGGGTTGAAAATATTATTTGTTCCATTTCGCATCTATCCAATCCTTTTGATGTTCGGGAGACAGAAAAGTCCATGCAAGAATGCGTGAGCTCTTATTTCCCTGCCCCATGGGAATGGTCTTTATTTCGAGGGCTTCAGCTTTTTTAAGAGATTTGTAGGCATTCTTTAAGCTGGAGTTTTTTGATACCAAAGTGGAAAACCAAAAACAAGAATTGTGGAAAAATTTACTTTCTCTAATCATATTTCTCACGAACTTTTCTTCGCCACCTTCGCACCACAATTCGTTGTTTTGTCCGGCAAAATTTAAGTTTGTTTCCGTAACGGTTTTGTGAGTTATATTACTCAATTTGCGTGTATTGGCAGATTGCATTTCCTGCAGGGATGAATGAAAAGGCGGATTGCAAATCGTTAAATCAAAACGCTCATTTTCTTGAATTATCCCAAAAAATACATCTTTATTATTCGTTTGCAACCTCAGTTCTATTTTTCCTTTTAAAGTTGAATTATGCTCTATAATTGAATTTGCCGATTCGATAGAAACCGGGTCTATCTCTGAACCGACGAAAGACCAATCGTATTCTTTTCTGCCAATAATCGGATAAACACAGTTAGCTCCAACTCCAACATCAAGACATTTTATCTTTTCTCCAATCGGTATTTTGCCATAATTTTTACTGCTTAAAACATCAGCAATATGATGAATATAATCAGCTCTTCCGGGAATTGGCGGACACAAATAATTTTCAGGGATGTCCCATTTTTTAATATCGTAATAATGCATCAATAAGGCAGTATTCAATGCTTTAACAGCATTTGCATCAAAAAAATCAACCGATTCATCGCCAAATTTATTGGGTTTTACATATTGCTTCAATTGCGGGAATGTTTCAATAAGCAGATTGAAATCGTACCGTTCGCGATGTTTGTTTCGCGGATGCAATCTTGTTTTTTGTGTTGGGTGCTTTTTCTTTTTTTCCTGCATAATTTCAATAATTTTCTGCCAGTATTACCTTATTGCATTTAGTTTTCTTTCGATCTTCATGCATTTAAATCGTATCCATCGCTATAAACTATACTGCAGGGATATGCCAAAAATACTGGAGTTTAAAGGATTTGCAACATTAAACTCATGTTCTAAGGCATAAAATAAGCGTAGGCGTGCATCTTGATTTATGTAAAAATTTGTGCCCGCAAAAAACCTCCATTGATAATTCTTTGGCTCGAATCTTTTTAAAGAAGTAAATAGTTCGTATTTGATAAATGGAGTAAAACGGCTTCCAAAGATAGCATAAGAAAGACGAATGTTGTTTCGGCTTACCAAATTTTTACTTGTATAAAAGTTGTCTTCATTCTTGTCAGGTAATCCCAATTGAAGTTTGCTTCCAATATCCAGTTTAAAGTCGCTTAATTTTTTCCCGTAAGAAGCTCCTAAACTAATACGATTGTGCATTTCGTAATTATGTTGCCTTGTTTTTTGATACCAAAGACGATGAATCAGCTCAACCGACCAGTTGTTGCTTATTTGGTAAGAAATTGCAGGCTCGATCAATAGCCTGTCAAATGAAGAAATGTTGTTATTCAACCGCTGTTCAATTTCAACCGAAGTTTTTATCTTTTTACTTAAGTCTTTTTCAAGCGCAAGTCCTGTCCATAATTTCAGGTCTGATAATTGTGCTGCTCCTAAAAAAGGCATTAGAATAATGACAAGAATAAAAGCAAACGTTTTAGTCATTCGCAACATCCGAAGTATAATCATCAGCCAGATTTATTTTATAATCGGGTTCGTAATAATAAATTCTGATTTTTGCCGTATCTCTCAGAAAATCAATGTTTCCAATTTCAAGTTTATTAATTTTCAAACCGGTTCTTTGCTCAAGATCTTCAATTAACTTTTTACGGTTTTCAGGTTTTATCAGTTCTATTTTCTCGTATTCGATATTTTTCTGCGATTCATGCCTTAAATGCCATGTTTTTTCGAGTAAAAATGTTATTCCCACCAAAATAAAATTTGCAAATATCAATTCAGCATAACTAATTTTGCTGTTAGAAAGTGCATTTACAACAGAAACCCCAATCACCAAAAAGAGATAGGTCATTTCGCGAATTGGAATTTGCTGAGTCCGGTAACGAATAATTCCGAAAATGGCAAACAGGCCAAGAGCAAATCCAATTTCCAGTTTTACATTATCCAATAAAAAGCATAAAACAAAAACAACAGAAGCAATTAGAATATAGGTAAAAAAATAATCTTTTCGGCGTGTTGCATTGTAGTATAAGTATTTCGATATCAGGAATATAAAGAAGCTGTTTAAGGTAAATCTAAAAACCAGTTCCCAAAAATCTTCTTTATCAAATAGTTCAATTCCTAAAAAAAACATAAGTCTTATATTTAATTAATAATTTCTTTTTTTCTCAATTGGTGAAAAACACGCTTAAAGCGATTGTTTTTT
>JAZDJM010000090.1:0-2973 GCA_043804305.1 Bacteroidota bacterium | reverse complement strand
TTTATCATCGCTTTTAAAAACGGAATTAAAATCCCCGTTTCCGAAGCCTTAAGTGAACAAAAACAATAACACCTTTTGTTTCAAGCATATTGCAGCTTTTGAATAAAAAATTATACCTTCGTAGTCAATATTATTCAACTTTAATTATTACGTTTTGAAAAAATCCAACTTTACAAAAATCGGTGTCGTCGGAGTACTTTCAATAGCTATTTTGGTTTGGGGTATCAATTACCTGAAAGGCCTCAATTTTTTTGATAAAGAAAGCCGCTATTTTGTTGTTTATGAAAAAGTTGATGGTTTAGTACCGAGTAGTGCAGTAGTAATCAATGGGTTCAGAGTAGGACAGGTAAAAGACATAAATTTTGTGGATGTAAAATCAGCTAAACTCCTGGTTGAATTCATGATGGATGAAAATATACCTTTACCCATAAATACTGTTGCCCGCATTTTTAGTTCAGATTTGATGGGAACTATGGCCATTGAATTAGTTTTAAGTGATTCTGACAGCGCCTATCATCTTGGGGACACTCTGCCAGGAGATATTGAAGGCAGTTTACGCGAACAGGTTAGTATGGAAATGCTGCCTTTGAAAAACAAAGCTGAAGATTTAATGCAAGAGTTCGAGGAAGCTATTGAAATAGTAAAATTTGTTTTTAATGAAAGCTCAATTGACAACCTGACAAAAAGTATTGCAAGTATAAAACAAACTATTCAAAACCTTGAAGCATCATCATTTACTTTAGATACATTGCTGCAGGAAGAAAAAAGTAAACTGGTTAATATTTTCAACAACATTGAATCTATTTCACTAAATTTAAAAAATAACAACCAAAAGATAAATACCATAATAAAGAATTTTGCCGATGTAAGTGATTCAATTGCTCAATCAAATATAAAAACAACCATACAGGTAGCTGAGAATGTACTTTCTGAAACAAATAAGGTTATTGAAAAAATCAACAGAGGTGAAGGCTCATTAGGTTTATTACTAAAAAATGATACTTTATACAATAACCTCGAAGATGCAGCCTATAATATGAATAAACTGGTTGAAGATCTACGAATAAATCCCAGAAGATATATTCATTTTGCCTTATTTGATATGGGCAAAACTGTTTATCAAATTGATGAAGACTTAAATAAAACACAGGCAGAAGGAGAAGGAAGGATTAAATACAAAATACAAATTGCTTCATCAAATACACCCATCCCATTAAATCCGGCAAATTTTAAGGGCATAAAAAATGTTGAGGAATTTATTGATGGCGGAACATACAAGTATGCAGTTGGAAACAAACGAAATATCGAAAAAGCAATCGGTTTGCTCGAAGAAATAAGGATCACTTTTCCTGATGCTTTTATCATCGCTTTTAAAGATGGGGAAAGGATCAATCTAAAAAAAGCCCTTGAAGAAGAATAATTTAACAGTTTAAATCAATTTAACTTCTATGGCAAACGAGCCGCTTGCAGAAAGACTCAGGCCAAAGCAACTGGAGCATTTTATTGGTCAGGAGCATTTGGTTGGCGAGCAAGCCGTTCTTTACCAGTCAATCAAATCGGGAAAGATACCTTCATTAATTTTCTGGGGACCTCCAGGTGTTGGAAAAACCACCTTAGCTAAAATTATTTCGAACCAGTTAAACCGTCCGTTTTATATACTCAGCGCGATCAATTCAGGAGTAAAAGATGTTCGCGAAGCCATAGAAAAAGCAAAAAAACAACAATTCTTCAATCAACCAAACGCCATTCTTTTTATTGATGAAATTCACAGGTTCAACAAATCTCAGCAAGATTCGTTGCTTGCTGCTGTTGAGCAAGGCATTATAACTCTTATAGGAGCAACAACTGAAAATCCATCTTTCGAAGTTATTTCTCCTTTACTATCTCGTTGCCAGGTATACGTATTAAAATCACTGGACAAAACACATCTTGAACAACTTTTGGAATATGCTATAAAAAACGATATTATTTTAAAGAAAAAAGAAATTTCAATTGAAGAAAACGAAGCCTTGCTTAGAATTTCAGGTGGTGATGCAAGAAAACTCCTTAATGCGCTGGAACTGGTTTTCAATTCCTTTGAAACAGATGAAAATATAATCATCACGAATGATATAGTTTTAAAAAGTGTACAACAAAATCTGGCAATGTATGACAAAAATGGAGAAATGCATTATGACATCATTTCAGCATTCATTAAATCAATCAGGGGAAGCGATCCTAATGCAGCGGTTTATTGGCTTGCAAGAATGCTGGCCGGAGGCGAAGACATAATTTTCATTGCCAGAAGAATGGTTATACTTGCATCCGAAGATATAGGACTGGCAAATCCTAATGCATTATTATTGGCCAATAATTGTCTTGCCGCCATTAAAGCCATCGGAATGCCTGAAGCAAGGATTATTCTGTCTGAAACCGCAATTTATCTGGCCACTTCACAAAAAAGTAATTCTGCCTATCTGGCCATTGATAGTGCTTTGCAATTTGTTGAAAAAACCGGAAATTTACCTGTTCCTTTACATCTGAGAAATGCGCCCACTAAACTTATGCATGAATTGGGTTATGGAAATAATTATAAATATGCCCATCAATTTGCAGGTAATTTTACAGAACAGGAATTTTTACCTGAAAGTATCAAAGGAACAGTTTTTTACACTCCTGGAAATAATAGTAAGGAAAATGAAATTGCTGAAAGAATAAAAAAAAATTGGGAAACAAAATATAATAGTTATGACAAAAAAAAGTGATGTGCTGGGAAGAATTCCTTTCATCCAGCACCTTTCATCCGGAAATTTTTTTTTACTTGCCGGGCCTTGCGTGGTTGAAGGAAATGAAATTACTTTTGATACTGCCAGGATAATAAAACAAATCACTGATGATCTGAAAATTCCATTTATTTTTAAATCGTCATATAAAAAAGCAAACAGAAGCAAAGCAGATTCTTTTACCGGAATTGGTGATAACGAGGCAATTGAT
>JAZDJM010000089.1:0-4896 GCA_043804305.1 Bacteroidota bacterium | reverse complement strand
CGATTTGTTTTTTCGAATAAGGTGCATTGATGACCTTGCTTTGCCAAAAAGAAAGCAGCAATCAATCCATCAAGATTTCCACCTACAATTGCAATTTTTTTTCCATTTGTTGTTGCCGGAAAAGTTAATTCTTCTTTGTTTAAGCCATTCGAACTATAAGTCTTAACAGCTAAAATAGCAATGGAATGATCTATCATTTTGCGGCGACACGCATTTTCGCAGTAGGCCGGGCATAAAGCGCATAAAGTCTCCGGCATTCCCATTTCCGCATAGGCAAGATTAGCAGCCGATTGAAAATCAGACTTCTGAATAAACCTGTTCATCAGAGGAATATTTAAACCCATTGGGCAAACAGCTTTACAAGGTGCTTCGCATTCGGCTCGGTGTTCTGCTAAAAGCATCGAAACTGCTTCTTTTCTTAATTCCTGAACTTCTAAGCCCGAAGCATCAATTTTCATGTTTTCGGACACTATTGCAGAACAGGCATGAATAAATTTGTTCGTTTCAATATTCTTTACCAGGCATACTGAACAGGACGTATAATGTGGCAAATCTGAACTATAGCAAAGCGATGGAATTCCGATGCCGTTAGCACGTGCGGCCTCGATTAAGCGAATTCCTTCGACAACTTCAATGGTTTTATTATCTATTTCTAACTTTATCATTTTTATTTTTCAATGGCATCTACCGGGCAAACCTGAACGCAGGAATCGCATTTAACACATAAATCTGTATTTATTTCGTGCTTTTCGTAAGGTTTAAAAGGGATTGCATCTACCGGGCAAGCACTTACACATTTTGTACAGCCAATACACTTATCATTTATTTTATAGCTTATCAATGCCGAACATTTTCCGGTCGGACAAATTCCATTGGCATGTGCTTCGTATTCCTCCCGGAAATATTTTATACTTGTACTAATTGGATTTGGAGCTGTTTTTCCTAAAGCACACAGGCTGCCTTTTGTAACTGATGATGAAAGCCGTTCCAATTCGTCAATATCAGAGATTTTCGCTTCGCCTTTGCTGAACTTATCTAAAATATGCAGCATTTGTCCGGTTCCAACCCGGCAAAAAGTGCATTTTCCACAGCTTTGATCGTGAGTAAACGTAAGAAAATATTTGGCCATATCGACCATACAATCGGTATCATCCAATACCACCAGTCCGCCAGAACCCATCATAGCTCCCATTTTGGTTAATTCTTCAAAATCAACCGGAGTATCTGCCAGACTTTCAGGAATGCAACCTCCGGAAGGCCCACCAATTTGAACGGCTTTAAATTTCCTTCCCTCGCCAACACCTTCGCCAATATTTTCTACTATTTTACGAATACTAATTCCCATAGGAACTTCAATCAGTCCGCCTCTTTTTATTTTTCCGGCCAAAGCAAATACTTTGGTTCCATTACTTTTTCCTGTTCCAATCGATTTAAATTTATCCGCTCCATTTCTAACTATCCAGGGAACCATGCATAAGGTTTCAACATTATTTACCAAAGTTGGCTTCTGATACAAACCTTTTTCAACGGGAAATGGCGGCCTGAAAACCGGATTTCCTCTTTCCCCTTCAATGGAAGATATAAGAGCAGTTTCTTCGCCACAAACAAAAGCGCCAGCACCTTCAAATATTCGAATATTGAAGGAAAAATCAGAGCCATAAATATTATTGCCCAAAAAATTTCTTGTTTCACAAATTTTAAGTGCGTTTTTTATTCTTTCAACGGCAAGCGGATATTCTGCCCGGATATAAAAAATGCCTTCATTTGCGCCAATGGCGTAGGCTGCAATCAACATGCCCTCAATAACACGAAACGGAAAAGATTCGAGCAGCATTCTATCCATAAATGCTCCCGGATCGCCTTCGTCGCCATTGCAGATAATGTATTTCTGATCATTCACGGTCTGTCGCGCAATTTTCCATTTCTGGCCTGATGTAAATCCTCCGCCGCCTCTTCCACGTAAGCCGCTATCGATAATCAGTTCAATTAATTCTTGTTGATTAATATCGGTCAAAACTTTTTTAAAAGCAGTAAAACCACCGAAATGTAAATATTCATCAATTGAAAATGGAGAAATTTCGCCAAAATGCTCAGTTGCAATGTGTTTTTGATAGTGTAAAAAATTATTCAGAATTTTTTCTCTGTTATCACCCGGTAAATTTATCGGGCTTACCAACAGTTCATCATTATGAAAAGTATCCAGCAAATCGTTAAAAAGAGTTTTTAGTTTATTTTTTGTTTTCCGGGGCTTTAAATGATGTAGAATAATTTCGTTTACTCGGTCTTCTTCGACTTTGGTATAGCGAACTGGTTTTTTATTCTTTTCTGCAATTTCAAGCAATGGCGTTTGATTACAAACCCCAACACAACCTACCGTTTTTACAACAGCATTAATTCCATATTCATGAACTGTTTGTTCAACTTTTTCCATAATTTGCTGACTGCCGCCGGCAATACAACAGGAACCTAGTCCAACCCTAATTTCAGTATCCAAATTAATTTCGTTGACAATTTGTTTCTTTTTGGGTTCACTTTTTTGAGTGTTTAAAAAGTCATCAATTATATTTTTAATTTCTGATGTTTTAACGTGGCCATAAGTCTTTTCATCGATTTGAACCACCGGAGCTAAGGTGCAACAACCCAGACAAGCTACTTCTTCTACAGAAAATAATTTATTGTCGCTGGTACTTAGATCATTGTTAATGCCAAGTTCTCTTTTAAAAGCATCTAAAATCAAAGCTGCACCTTTAACGTGGCAGGCAGTACCTGTACATACTTTTATTATATGTTCACCTGTTGGAAGATGGCGAAATTGAGAATAAAAGGTAGTGATTCCTGAAATTTGAGCTGGGCTGATTTCGCTGATTTCGCATATGCGATTTAAAGCTTCTGCTGAAATATAACTGAGTTTGTTTTGTACCGCCTGAAGAATTGGAATTGCTTTATTTCTTTCTGTACCGATTTCTGCAACAATCTCATCCACAATAGCATTTACGTTTACTGCTTGTGTAGATTCACACAGACAAGCATCAATTTCTATTTTCTTAATTTCTTTCAAGACTATAATTTAACTCTTGTTTTCCAATTCAATTTATTCCGAAATACAATATAAATGCTTTTCGCCTCTGATATAGATTTTACCACCGGCACATGCCGGTGTTGACACAACCGGCTCACCCAGCGGCGATTCATCAATAAGTGTAAAAACTTTATCCGCTTTAAAAATATGTGCAATTCCTTTTTGATCGATTAAATAGACTTTATTTCCAACCAAGATGGGCGAAGAATAAAATCCATGATCGAATTCGTGTTCCCATAATTTTTGTCCGTTATTTGTATCATAACAAGCAATTGCGCCATAAGATGTTGCAATAAAAAGATATTCTTCTGTGGCTAAAGGGCTAGAAACTTCAGGTAAATATTCATTATCGGACCACACAATTGAAGCATTTGCGCCGGGTTTTATCGCCACCAATTTTGCAAATTCATTAGCAGCAAAAACATATTTACTGTTTACTCCAACTGATGGGCCAACTTCGGCGCTCATGCAATTAACCGACCAAAGTTCTTTTCCTGAATTTACATCATAAGAAATAACTGCAGGATCAGAACTTAGGATAATTTGGGTAACGCCATCAAATACAGCCAAAACCGGCGATGCCCACGAAAGTGCAACATTTCTTTTTGTTTCCCACAATTTATTTCCTTTTTTATCGAAGGCCATCAAAGATTTAGACTTAAAATGATCGTATTGCACAAATATTTTATCGTTATGAATTATTAAGGAAGAAGAATGGCCGTAATGATTTTCAGGAATCCCGATATTTTTGGCCCAAAGAGTTTTTCCATCCATATCTAAACAAACCAGATTACCAGTGCCAAATATTGCGGCAACGATTTCTCCATTTGTTGCTGCTGTTGGTGCGGCTAAACCTGTATCATCAGAAGTTTCAGGTGCTTTTGCTGGCTCACCGGGAATATTACTGGCTGAGCTTGTCCACATTATTTTGCCGCTGTTCTTATTGATGCAAAATACCTTAGCGTTATTTTTATCCGATCCTGTCAAAAATATTTTCTCGCCCCAAACAATTGGAGAATTAAATCCGGGTAGCGGAATCTCAATTTTCCAAAGAATATTGCTTCCTGTTTTGCCGTTCCATTTTGTAGGATAATTGCCAGAACTCACTTTTCCCCGGCTTCCAATTCCTCTAAAAAAAGGAAAAATATCATTGTCTTTAAGTGCTGGGGAAGCCGGATTTGATGATTGAATTACAGGTTCCCTTACCAAACTTTTGATTTGATTATCTGTTTTTTTGACAGAGTCAGTCGTTTCAGCCAATTGACTTTCGGAAGTTATTTCGTTTGTTGGGCTTAATTGTTCCTGAACGGGGGGATTTGCTGTGGAGCTCACTCCTGCTTCAATTAACTCTTCAGGAACAGCTGTAGGATTGGGAAGTGAATTGCGCATATAAACTGATATTGCAACAGCAGATGCCATAACGATTATTGCGGCGGAGATCAAATATTTTCTGGCATCCTTTTTTGAACTTGAAGAAGGAGAATCAGCTAAAAAATCAGGAATTATTTTTTCATCGGCTCTTAAAAAATGTTGACTTAGAAAAAATGCAAGAGCACCGAAAAGTAATAAATATGACCCGGTTTCTATTTGCCAACGTGTTGAGAAATAGGCTTTTCTAGCCATTAAATCGATAGTCCGGATTTGCTCTTTTAAATCTTTTAAATTCGGATTGGCATCATATTCTTTTTTCAATTCAGTGAGCACAGGATTTTCGAGCGGTTTTACAAATGTTAATTGTAAAAAACTAAAAATCATGGTCACGGCAATCAGCAAAGTAAACATGGCCGAAGCGTAGGATAATGCTTTTAGAAGTTTTG
>JAZDJM010000088.1:0-2009 GCA_043804305.1 Bacteroidota bacterium | reverse complement strand
TACAAGCAGTTTAAATCTTCGCAAAACCTCCATAGCTTTTGTTTCATTTAATTCTTTGGAAAGCCAATAAATAAGTGATTCGAAGAGGATTCGTTTTCGATATAAACAGCTATAAATTAGCGGTATTGAAAATGAATAATTTTACGTTTATCCTCTAAAAACTGTCGTTCGATCGATGGGTTATTACGTTTGATCAATAAAACCTTGATTTACCTATTTTTATTCTGAAAAACATAAAACTGACTTTATAATCAAAAATGACTGCCAACAAAAAAATCACAATAAAAATTTACTATTTGTAATAAATCCAAATAAATAATTTTTCATATCTTTACAGCCTCTATTTGTAAAGAGAAATAAATTTGTTTTATGATTGAATTTAAAATGTAATCGTTTTAGCCAAAAAAAAACACATTAAATTCACCAACAACCTGAAATGAAAAGCACAAATACAAAAGAGACCTACGAAGCTGTAAAAAAGATTTTTACTGAATTTCTGCAAAAAAATGGTCAGCGAAAAACACCGGAACGTTATACCATTCTTAAAGAAATTTACAATACCGACGGGCATTTCGATATTGAAACACTTTATGTGGCCATGAAAAACAATAAGTACCGTGTGAGTCGCGCTACTTTGTACAATACTATGGAGCTGCTTCTGGAATGCGGGCTGGTTACCAAACATCAGTTTGGAAATAATTGTGCGCAATTCGAAAAATCGTTCAAATTTAGTCAGCACGATCATTTTATTTGTCTCGACGATGGCTCAGTGCTTGAGTTTTGCGATCCGCGACTTCAGGAAATCAAAAATTCTGTCGAAAAGTTATTGGGTGTTACCATCAATAGCCATTCGCTTACTTTTTACGGAACATGTAACACTAAAAAGGCAGCCTCAGCAAGAGTTGCTACAGTTAAACACCGATAGTCAATTCCTTTTTTCTGTTTTCTGCAAAAAATAGAAAAACATTAAGCGCTAAATATTTTTATCTTTGCTGGGCTTTTAAATTTACAGTTTGAAAATAGAAGCCAGTTAAACCAGATAAAAAAATGGATGCTTTAGGCATTAAAATAATAGATAATTTATGAAAGTTGATGTTCTTTTGGGATTGCAATGGGGTGATGAAGGAAAAGGAAAAATTGTTGATGTTTTCACGCCAAAGTATGATATTATTGCCCGTTTTCAAGGAGGGCCAAATGCAGGGCATACGCTCGAATTTAATGGACAAAAACATGTTTTACACACTATTCCATCAGGCATTTTTCATGCAAAAACCAAAAACCTGATAGGTAACGGAGTTATCATTGATCCTTATATCTTTAAAAAAGAAATAGAAAAATTAAAGGCAAGCGGAATAGATCCTTACCATAATCTGTTTATTTCAAAGAAAGCTCATCTAATTTTGCCTTCGCACAGGTTATTGGATGCGGTATACGAAAATGAAAAAGGTAATGAGAAAATTGGTTCCACATTAAAAGGCATCGGGCCAACCTATACCGATAAAGTTAACCGGAGCGGATTGCGTGTTGGTGATATTTTAAGCGATTCTTTTGAACTTAAATGTCAGGCAAAAAAGGAAGCACATTTCAGAATTGCCGCCGGCTACAATTTCGACCTTAAGCATTTTCAAATTGATAATCTTTCTTTTGAAGATTATGAAAGCAAATGGAAAGAAGCAATTGACACATTAAAATCGATGCAAATAATAGACAGTGAGCATTTTATTAATGAGTCGCTGAAAAAAGGCCATAATGTGCTGGCCGAAGGTGCTCAGGGAACCATGCTTGATGTCGATTTTGGAAGTTATCCCTTTGTTACTTCTTCAAATACAATTGTAAGCGGAGTTTGTTCGGGTTTGGGAATTGCACCTCAAAAAATCGGAAAAGTTTTTGGAGTATTTAAAGCGTATTGCACACGTGTAGGCAACGGGCCGTTTCCTACAGAATTATTGGATGAAGTGGGTGAGGATTTGCGCAAACAGGGAAATGAGTTCGGCTCAACCACAGGTCGT
>JAZDJM010000087.1:0-9341 GCA_043804305.1 Bacteroidota bacterium | reverse complement strand
TTATAACAATAGCTTCCTATCTCTTTATTAAAATAAACAGGACAGCCCATTTCTTTCAATTGTTTTATGATTCTGTAAACTGTTCTTTCGGTAATATTGAGTCTTGAAGCTAAATCTTTTGGTGTGCCTGTTGCCTTGAGCCTAATTAAGTTGTCTAATCTTTCGAGGCCTCTTCTGGTGTTACTAATATTCATTTTTTAGCTTTGCGTTAATAATTTGTGAGGATAATGCGTGATTAAATTTATAAAAATTAAGTTTAACCAACACTATTTATGGTTGATTTTGCAAAAACATTACCCTAAAAAAATAAATATTTATTAACAAAATCGCAATGAATTGATTATGTGAATCTTAAACTTAATAAAAATGAGAGCAAAATTAAGGGAATTATAAACAGCTCTATTTGTCAAGATATTTCAAGGAAAAACAAAATGCACAAAGAATTGCATAAAAAAACCTCATCTGCCAATTGACAAATAAGGTTTTTAAAATATTGGAGAAAGCAATTTATTTTGCCGTCATCGATTTCATTTCTTTTTTGTATTCACCGTTTTCCAATTTTCGTTTAATTTCTTTAAACGATTCGATGGTATATTTAACATCTTCCATTGTATGGTCGGCAGTTGGAATTAAGCGTAACAAAATGATGCCTTTCGGAATTACCGGATAGCTTACAATTGAACAGAAAATATTGTAGTTCTCGCGTAAGTCGTAGGTAATTTGGGTTGCTTCTTCTACACCTCCGGCCAAAATTACAGGAGTAACCATAGACTCAGTTTGTCCTAGATTAAATCCGGCTTCACGCAATCCGTTTTGAAGATTATTTACAACGTCCCAAAGTTTATTCAGGAATTCAGGCCTTGTCCTTATCATTTCCAAACGTTTTAAAGCACCAATTACCATTGGCATTGGCAATGATTTTGCATAGATTTGAGAGCGCATGGAATATTGTAAATATTTGATAACCTGTTTATTTCCGGCAACAAATCCTCCAATTCCGGCCATTGACTTTGCAAATGTTCCAAAATAAACATCTACTTCGTCTTCAACACCATAATGAACGTGCGTCCCACGGCCATCTTCGCCCATAGTACCAAAACCATGAGCATCGTCGATTAATATACGGAACTGATATTTTTTCTTTAAAGCTACAATGTCTTTCAAATGTCCAAGTCCTCCGGTCATTCCATAAACTCCTTCGGTAATTAAAAGAATTCCGCCGCCGGAAACATCAGTTAGTTTTTTAGCTCTTTCCAATTGTTTTTCGAGATTTGCCATATCGTTGTGCGGATAAACAAATCTTTTTCCGATGTGTAAACGCATACCGTCAATTATACAAGCATGAGCTTCAGAATCGTAAACAACCACATCGTGCCTGTCGACCATAGCATCAATAATCGATACCATTCCCTGATATCCAAAGTTTAGTAAGTATGCAGCCTCTTTTTTAACAAATGCAGCCAATTCCTGTTCCAGTTGTTCGTGGTATTTAGTGTGTCCCGACATCATTCTGGCTCCCATTGGATAGGCCAATCCCCATTCTTTTGCAGCATCGGCATCGGCTTTTCTAACTTCAGGATGATTTCCTAAACCTAAATAATTATTCAGTGACCAGTTCAGGCGTTCTTTACCTAAAAAATGCATGTGCGGACTTAATTGCCCTTCGAGTTTTGGAAAAATATAATATCCTTCAGAATCCTCAGCGTATTTTCCAATTACGCTTTTTTCGACATTTAATTTATCAAATAAATCCATTGTATATTTAGTTTATTTTGTATGATGATGTAAATTGTTGCAAAGCTATCTTAAATATTATTATCTGCAAAAAAAGCAATTAAAATTTAATAGCATGTGTGTTTAATTTATTAAAATCCAATAGATTGTTCAGTTTACAAAATATACAGGATTACCGGAAAACAGCCTTGCAAAACGAAATTAGTGGCTGCCCTTTTTTTTGTGTTCGAATCGCCACTCACAAAGTTGTCTGAATCTGTTCATTACATTTCGGGTAACTCGGTTATGGATAATTACCCAGATTTTAACAATAAGGCTTTTGTCGCGCAGGTTTTTTTTGCCGAAAAAATCAAAACCTACGACGAAAAAAATTTGAGATTGCTCTTTTTCGTTTAGATCAGAAATTGAAGAACGGACATACATTGAAAAAAAGCCGATTGGGTATCCTCCCGTGCAATCGTAAAGAAGATATCTTGCATTGTCTGATTCGTTTAAGGAGGGCACGTATTGGATTTTTCTGGCATTTAAACTGAATAAAGGAATAAAATTAAGGCCAAATATTCCGTTTTTAAAGCCAAAAGGATAAGTACTTCTGCCAAAAGGAAGAATTTGAATGTTTTCAATTTTGTTATCAATCCGAAAAACTTGTGCAATGTGGTTTGGCCAGCAGGTAGAATCTCCGTTCCAGTTTAATAATTCTTCAAAAATATAATTCGCCGGCGCATTTACACCCACTTTATGAACATTCAAAATGGAATATTGACTAGCATCTAAATCAATTCGTTGTAATATCCGGGTTCTGAAATTAATACGATCCTGAAAGGTTTTAAATTTTATAAACGTCTTATATTTAGGGGTTTTAAGTAAAAAAAACCAAATGTCGGTAAAGATATTCTTACTTCTGCCCGGTGGAGACAAACTTAATTCAGTTTTGCTATTTAATCTGGTCTTCAATTAGGATAATTTGATTTGTTTAATTGCCTTAAATATCGTGAATTTATTAACACTATTTTACAAATCAGGTGAATTTTATATTCATTTAAATAGGAATAAAAAGAGGAGCCGTTTTAGCTCCTCATTTAAAATAAACCATTTTTGTCCGGTAAAAACAGAAACAGATAATTTTTATCAGCCTCCCCCTCATAAAAAGTTGATTTTCAGATTGGGCTAAAGCCCATTTTTCAATGGCTCAATTACCCCGGCATTAATGCCGGGGCTATTCACAATCGTGCCTCCACCGGGCTGTAGCCCAATTATTATACTTTTAACCGGATCTACTGAAAATAAACAATAAATGTTATCAACTTATAAGTATCCTATTAATACAAACCGCTATGGCAATCAGAACATAACATTTCTTTCCAAGAATCGTAAGGATCGTTTGGATGAACAAAATTTAAAGACTTATAGATTGAACCCGACTGAATGGTATCAGGAACTCCCTGAGAAACAATGGTGTGGCAAAGGTTGCAGTCTTTTGATATTACTCTTCCGTCTTTGGTAGAATGCCTGTCGTTGTGGCAACGGAAGCATCCATTAAATTCTAAATGCCCGATATGATTTGGATATACATTCCATTTCACCTTCATTTCGGGAAATATATTCTTCTTAAACTCTTCCTGAATTCCGCTAATCGCCTGTAAGATTAGATCCTGTTTATTCTGAGAAATTTCAGGATAATTGGATGAATAATAGTTTTTTACTTCGCTATCAATATATTTCATTGCTGAATCGGTTGTTGGAAAATCAACGGCTAGAATTTCCATTGCCAACACTTTGATTCCGGGTAATTTTTGAGATATTTTTCCAGAAGTAATGGCGTTATTTATAAATTTTATAGGTGTATGATAATCGTGCGAAGGTCTGTTATGACAGTCCATACAGTCCACTTTTCGAATAAGTTCCGGCTTAATCATATCTTCGGATAGAAGGTCATCAGTATCTTCATAAATTCTAAGTTCACCGGTTTTTAAATTTGTATATCTTACCCACGGAATACTTGTGCGAGTACTGTCTTTTGGAATATATTCCACTTTAATATCCGGATTGATATGCCAGTGAATTCCTTCTTCAAGTCCAAGTGCACTATAGGCCGGGCCAATCTTCATTTGCAGATTAATATCCCATTCTGTGTTATCCTCATCGTGTAAATAATGCTTATTCATCACCAACTTACGGGCATAGAATTTTTGAGGCCAATGACATTCTTCACAGGTTTCCTGTGCAGGCCTTAAATTCTGAATAGGCGTAGGAATTGGTCTGGGGAAAATTCCGGTGGTAACCGCATAAACCTGATACAAACCGGAGAGCTTTGAACGGGCATACCAACCGGCGCCCGATCCCACATGGCACTCCACGCAACTGACTTTTGCATGAGAAGAATTGTGATAAGCTACATATTCGGGTTTCATCACATCATGACAAAGTGTTCCGCAAAATTCGACAGATTCGGTATAATGAAAAGCTTCATAACTTCCAACAGCAGAAAGCAAAAGGAAAAATAAAGAGCCTATTCCAAAAATAACCACTGCATTTCTCGTTCTGGGTTCGTTTAAATTAACGGTTGGCCAACTTTTGTCATGAATCACTTTTTGAGTTTTGTCTTTCCGATGCTGAATAATCATACCAATTGGTATAATAAATAACCCAATAACAATAAATGAAGGAACCACTATCCACATAAATAATCCCAGATAAGATTCACCTTCAGATAAGAAAAAAGAAATTACAAAGAGGAAAATAAACATAAATAAGCCTACCAATGCTATTATAGACCCAATATACGACAGGTAATTATAATAAGAATGTGGCAATTTTAAATTGCTAAGTTTGAATTTTTTCATTCGTATAATTTTATAATTTAATAATTCATTGTTTCAAAATGCAATCCTGCTGAATTAACATATTTAATTTCTGTAAAATTAGGACTTTTATCCTTTTTGGACTTAAAAAAACCACGCGATTTGAATGATATATGTCAATGTGAAATATGTGCTTTTTATCTGATTATGTGTTCTTTATGTATAAACAAATTAAGAAATAGCGTATAATTAAAGCACTAAAACCCAAAACAAATGTCATTTAGATTTGAAACTTGTAATTTTTTCAACTGCCAATGCTCTTTTTAGGGCTTCTTCGAAAGACAAAAGTTCGATATTTAGATATTCCTTTATATCGTTATTCTGACAAACTACTTCATTCTTACAACCTTCTACCAGCACTTTTGTAATTGGTTTTGGTATAGGAGCCAAAAAACTGATGACTGTGGCATAGAATGATGTTGAATTAATCGGTACCGGAATAAAGCATCTTTTTTTACCGAGTATTTTGGATAGTATTTTCAATTTTTCCTCATAGGAAATTATGTCGTTTCCACCAATGTCAAAACTTTTACCGGCTGTTGATTCTACCTCCAATACGCCAACAAGATATTTAATTACCCCGCGGATAGAAATTGGCTGGCTTTTTGTTTTGGCCCATTTCGGGACAAGAAAAACCGGAGCCTTCAGTACCATGCTTTTTAATATTTTAAAGGATGCACTCCCTGAACCAATTATCATTGCAGCTCTTAAAATGGTAACCGGAATAACTCCATTTGCCAATTCTTGTGCAACTTTAATTCTGTTATCCAGATGAGGCGATAATTTGGTGCTTGTATCACCCAATCCGCCTAAGTATATTATTCGTTTAATATCATTAATTTCTGCAGCTTTTCTAAAGTTAGCAGCAATTTTTAAATCAACAGATTCGAAATTTTTATTTCCTAAACCCAAAGAATGTATTAAGTAATAAGCGGTATGGACTCCTTTTAAAGCATTTGCCAATGAATCAAAATCAAGTGCATCGGCAACCACAACTTCTATCTGTGGCCACCAAAATTTAAATTCCGGAGCATACGTTCTTACAAGAATACGAACCTTGTACTTTCGTGCAATTAACTCAGGAATTAAACGGGAACCAATATATCCGTTAGCACCGGTAACCAGAATTAATCGTCCATCAGTAAAAGCTTGCGTTGGCAAATCCTGACAAAACAAACCATAATCTTCATATTCTTTATCCATACGTCTGATTTATCAATTGAATTTTAGCTTTATATCTAAAAAAGAGAGAAACCCTTTTCAAGACTTCCAAAATCTTTCAAAAATAATACCTTTATCCTCAGCGCTTCAATTTAATGCTGTTGGGATTTTTTCCACGGTGGCAATAACCAAAGAAGAAATGCTAATATAAAGAAAGGTACAATAAACCATATCAGTGATAAGTAAAAATCTAAACCACCAATTAAATTTACTTTATAGCTTGTAAATCCATAAAAACTTTTTGAAAAAAGCTGGCCGCCAATCACTACATTCCATCGCATATAGAAAATACCGATTAAAACCAAGATGCTTGTTATGAAATATAATATTCTACGAATTCTTTCTTTGGGCTTTTTAAATTGGAGAATTCCTAAAACCACAAGCGGTAAGATAGTACCCAGTCCGATTTGCATAATGAAGAATGTGAAAAAGAGTTTTCCATGAACGAGTAATTTCAAGATATCGAACGACTCATCTGCTTCATAAATTCGGTGTACCTGATCCAAACTTTCGAGCGTAAAATCAAGAATTAAGATGTAAAATAAGTATTTTGCGATAGTATCTAAACACAACATATCGTTTGTCCTTCTTCTTATATAATTAATGACCATATAGAGGAACATGACCAGCGCTATACCGGAAACCATAGCGGAGAAAAGGAAAATTACAGGCATCATAACACTCGACCACCAAGGATTAGCTTTTAATGAACCAAAGATAAAACCAACATAACCATGTAGTAAAAAGGCTGAAGGAATTCCGATTACCGTTACAATATACCCTATTTTTTCGTCCGTTTTTCTTGATTCCGGAGATTTATCGCTAATCCAAAGGGTTAATGCGTTATAAAAAAACCTCATAAAACCTTTCTTCTGTTCAGCCCAAATAACCATATCATACCTATAGTCGAACCAGATTTCCAATAACAAAACAACCATCAGGTACCAAATGTAGACAAAACCAAATATGGCCATTGCCGAAGTTAAATGCGGGGTTATAAGCATTTCGTAAAATCTGAGAGGCTGGCCGAGATGACTGATTAAAGGCATGGTGGCCACCAGCATAAACGACAAAGCCGTAAGCAATGATATTTCATACGTTGGCCTTAAAGCTTTGATATCGAAAACCCTATTTAAGGAAGCCAGGATAAATGCTCCCGCAACAAGGCCGGTTATATAGGGATACATAACAATAAGCAAATCCCAGTTTAATGCAATTTCATTTGGATAAATATAGCCTTCTACATTGGCTAGTGCTTCATATAAATTTTGTGACTTACTCATATTAATGTACCTCCTGACTTAAAGCTTTGTAAAATAATTTAGAGTCTGTATTTAATTGTGGTTTTATTACTGCACAATTATTCTCTTTTATAAAAATAGAAACTGCACTGTCTTTATCGTTTAAATCACCATAAATTCGGGCTCCTGTCGGACAGGCCATCATACAAGCCGGGTCTAAACCTTTTTCAAGACGATGGTAACAAAGCGTACATTTATCAACTACTCCGCTAGATGGCTCGATATACCGGCAACCATACGGGCAAGCCTGAACACAATAGCCACATCCAATACAATAAGTTGGATCAACCAATGCCAAGCCCTCATTGGATTCAAAAGAAGCGCCAACAGGACAAACCTGAGTACAAGGAGATTTAGCGCAATGATTACACATTTTGGGTACAAAAAAAGTTTTAAAAATATCTTCTTTTGGAACAGCTTGAGTAAACCCATCAATACCACCATTTGGAGAAGACACTAATACCTGATGGTCATTTGTAATCGTGTATTGCTCTACCCAATTACGGAAGTAAAATGGTTCATTGGATACATTGTTTTCGATTTTGCAAGAGCGGGCACAGCTGGCACAGCCTATACATTTTTCAATATCTATGGCAATTCCGTACCACTTTCCTTTGCCTTTAGGTTTTCTTGCAGCATAAACAACCTTAAAAGGGTTTATTAATGAAACAAAAACAACACCTCCGGCAAACATTCCTGATTTCTTAAGGAAATCACGTCTGGAGTAATTTTCTTTCTTTATAGCCATGGTTGATGTGGATTATGACAAGTTATACAAATTTCATCTTCATTATGCTGAGCATCTACCTGCTTAATTATATTTTGAGGCCTGGCCTCATTCTTTTCATGACATTTCAAGCAGAATGCCCTACTGTTAAATGTTTCCATTTCATTATTCTCCGGGTCGTCAACATGTTTATACCCTGGACTATGGCATATTTCGCATTGAATTGATTTATGCTCTCCACCGGATTTAATGTTTGCAATTGAATCGTGACAAATTGCACAGGTTTCCATTTGTACGTATTTGGCCTCTTGAGCTGCAATTTCTCCTAAAGCATTTCCACGATACGGACCGAATTCACGCCACGATTCCGGGGTTAGAAAATATTTTAGCGCAAACATTATCCCCACAAGTATGGCAAAAACAATTAATAAGCGTTTTATTTGTATTGGCATAATTTTATGTTTAAATGATTAAAAGTTTATTTGGTTTTAAAATTTAACTTTGAAGGTTTTCGTTTTTTACTTCGTTGAACTTCCTGATTGTTCATGGCTGAGCTGATTTCTTTTCGAGGCTTTCATAACTAAATCCCTCAAAAAGAATGGCAATGGCTATTTTTGAGATTATTGTAAAAAGTAAAGCTCCCGATGAAAAAATCATGATTGCCGTTCGGATTTCGGAATGCGAAGGGACATATAGAATATATTGACCCAGTGTATCTGGTGTAAATCCGGGTATGATTAATGCTATCCCTTTTTCGAAATAAACACTGAAATAGATCAAAACAGCACCAATGTTCAAAGTGGTGAGATTTTTTCTGGTCTTAGGATATAAAAAGATTAAAAAGGCCGTGAAACCCATAATAATTGAAGCCCAGCTATAAACCACAATTGCCCTGTTTCCTTCAATACCGAACAATAAATATTTCCAATACACAATATGTTCTGTATCAGAATAGAACTCTTTAAAAAATTCAGATACCGTAAAGAATAAAAAGATGGCCATAGAATATACCATTAGTTCAGCAATAGTAAAAATGGCTTTATCCTGTATTTCAAATTTTGTATGCTTTCTTAAAATCTGAAACAATAGAATTAGAATTGCCGGGCCGGAGCAAAAAGCAGTTGTTAAAAATCTGGGGGCCAACAAAGCACTGTTCCAATAGGGCCTTGCCGGTAAGGCATTAAATAGAAATGCTGTTACAGTGTGTATTGCAATAGCTGCAGGAATACTAAACAGGATTAAAGGCAATAAGAATGACTTATTGTATTCTTTTTTATAAAAAAGCCGGTACAATAGGTGTGTAACTATAATCAGGTTCAATATAAAGTAAGTTAACAATACAAAGAAATCCCAAGCTAAAATAGAGTCCGGGAAATTCATGGTTCCTATAACAGGTAGCATATGCCAAAAATGAAGAGGTTTTCCGATATCAACCATTATAAAACCCAGACACATGATTACTGCTACAATAGCAAGAATTTCTCCAAAGATTACAAT
>JAZDJM010000086.1:0-10190 GCA_043804305.1 Bacteroidota bacterium | reverse complement strand
TATTCCTGAATTAAAAATTTGCCGAAAAATGAAGTGCCTCTACTGCCTGTACCAACCATTGCAACTTTTTTCTTGGCTGAAGTAGCATTAAAAACCTGACTTACTGCAGGTGAGAAAATCATTGAGCCGGCAATTGCAGCGCTTGTTGTTTTAACGAATTTTCTGCGGCTTATGCTTTTATTTTTCTTTGAATACATAGCTTTTGATTTTTAGAGAAATGAATATTTTTTGTTCTTCTATTGAAGCCAAAATTTATTTGACTTTTTGTTTTTTTCACCTAGAATATACTGAACTCCATATTTTTTTGCCTGAGATTTGCTTAATTGATATGACCAATGTACACGTTCATTGGGTTTGTAACCTTCGCCAGTGCATTTATATTCAGCATAAAAAGTGGTTTTCTCAGCTTCAGGTTTTGACCAATTGTGCCAACCTTCAGGTTTTATATGGCTTCCCATTTCACAGTTAATAAAAACTGTTTTGGCAAATATGCGCCAAGGTCGTCCTAAATATACAGCATCTATTTTTTCGTCGGAGCTAAGTTTACAATTCTTAAAAACAAAACCGTATTCTATGCCTTCAGGTGTTGATGCCGCGGTTATGTATGAATTTCTTTTACTGTGAATAATGCAGTTTTCAAACAAAACGGTGGCATTGCCAAAAATAAAATCGGTTGTTCCTTCTATATAACAATTTGTAAAATACTGTTTATTATTGTCGCCGGAGGTATATAAAGTGTCCTGATTTCCTAAAATATTGCAATTTGAAATAACTGCCCTATTTGCAATAACAGATAATGCAACTGCTTGGCCAACTTCACCGGAAGTATTTTGAATGGTTAAATTTTTGGCGATGAAATCATCACCTTCAACCAATAATGTATAGGTATAAAAAGTGCTGTTTCTTCCAAGGTTTATTTTCCCGAAATAATCGTCATAAGTAATTATTGTATTTTCTTTGCTCTCACCGATTAATGAAATCTTTGTATTCCACTCAGGGATTCTTACTTTTTCATAATAAATTCCATTTTTGATATTTATAATTACTCTCTGATCGGGAAAGGATTTTGCCGCATTTATTGCATCCTGAATTGATGTATAATCTCCATTACCATCTTTGGAAACAATAACATTGAATTCATTTTTTGGTTTTTTTTTTTACACTATCAGTTGAGAGATTTGTATTTGAATATTTTTCTTTCCAGTTTGGATATCTCTTCAAAACTTCTTTTGGCTCGTCAGTGTACCAGGCGTAGCCATTTCTGCGTTCTGCTCCAATTTCGGCCATAGTTGCTTTTTTTATACCATCACGATCGCAAAAAAATGGAGTGTTGTTATCCAATTCCATAAATCGAGCCCAAATTGCAGGTGCGCTAGAATCTGCAACGATTTTTTTGTCAATTATTTTACCGTTTTCGTTAAATACCTTTTCTTCTCTTAATCCGGTAATTTTTACTTTTTCGAGCCAAGCAACAGCACTATTAACAGCTGTAATTATTTCATTAGATGGATTTTCGATTGCCATTAATAGCAAAATTATTTTAGCAGATTCTTTGCCGCTTAGGGAAGGTAATTCATATGCTCTGGCCTTTGCCGGAGCCAAAGTGTTTACGTCGTGTTGAGCACACCAACTTGTTAAAACACCATTTTGCTTGTATTGTGTTTTAAGAATGATATCAATTCCTTTGTCAAAGGCTGACTTTACTTTCGCTAATGTCTCTGCTGATGGCTGAATAGAATATTTCCCCGTATTATTCTTTATATCTTCTAATACATTCAAAATATTTACCATTGAATTATCATTATAGGTGATGTGCGAATAATAGCCTTTTTTTAAAGGATAAAATTGCGGCCAGCCACCATTATTGTATTGGGCTTCTAGAATATAGTCCAAGCCTTTTAGAAATGCATTTTTATATCTTTCGTCAGGAAGCTGTCGGTACATTTTAGATAAGAATACCATTTCTTGTATTGTTGCTCCATTATCTGTTGTACAATCCTTTGAGCTCTTTTTTCGCGACAATAATTCCTCTTTTTCATCATCTGTAAGTGGTTTCTGCATTTGAATGTTTTTTTCCCATCCACCAATATCTCGCTGATATAGCAGTACGTTTTCAGCAATTTCAACGGCTTCTTTTGAAGAAAACCAGCTGCCCTCTGCTTTTTCGGTAATACTTGCCCAAGATTTGTCGTGAACCTGAGCTATAAGGACTATATTTGAAATTACAAATACGAGAACAATAAAAAATTTTCTGTTAGTATTCATTACTTAATTATTTATTCTAAACCAATCAATATCAACGCTTCCCGCATCGTTGTTAATTCCTTCACGAAGTGCAAAAAAACCAATTTTTGCACCAATCCATTTTCCTTCTCTGGCAATAAAATCAGCACCAATTTTTTTAAAAAATTTGCCGTCTTGGCTCCAAAGAAACTCACAAATGCCACCTTTTTTTACTTTTACTTGTGTGTAAATTTCATTAGTTTCTAATAAAAAAGATTCACTTTCTATTTCTTCGCTCTTTTTATCCGCGTCATTACAAATTACGTGAGAAATATACAGTTTATTATTTTGCTGTTTGATTTTTAAATAGCTATAATCTAAACCCATTACAAGAAATCCCATATATTCATATTCAAAGCGTGCATTGAAAATCAGCTTGGCTGTTGCCGTAAATTCTTCAGCCGGGAATTTTTGCAGTAATAAGTTAGGAATATCAAATAAATTAGCGGCAGACTCAGGTTTTGGCTGACAAAACAATGTAAAATAACCTAATTGGGATGGAAAACCCCAATACACTTGCGGATTTGCATGCCATTGCCATTGCAAACCTAACTTGGGCGTATTAAATTCGTCAGAATCAGGTGGAGTTGTAACTGCATAAGTCATACCCACATTTGGCTTTTTGTAATTTGAAACAGGTTCGCCAATTCCATTATTATCTGAATCAATACCTATTATTGGCCAGTCATTTCTCCATTTCATTGGTTGCAAATGAACAATTCTTCCGTAAGCTCCTTTATCCTGAAAGTGTATAAACCAGTTTTCGCCGGTTTGGGTCTGTACCCATGCACCTTGATGTGGACCATTTATATCGGATTTTCCTTGTTCAAGCACTTTTTTCTTTTCGTAAGGACCGTAAATATGCTTAGACCTTAAAACAGTTTGCCAGCCAGTTGAAACGCCACCTGCGGGAGCAAAAATGTAATAATAAGCATTGTGTTTATATAATTTCGGACCTTCAATGGTTGGCTCGTCGGAATGTCCATCATTGATCAACACCTCATCACTATTGGCAATATTACCTTCAGCATTCATTGTACAAATCACCAGCAAACTTTTAATACCTGCACGGCTTCCGGCAAATGCATAGGCTAAAAATACTTTTCCGTCATCATCCCAAAGTGGTGTTGGATCAATTAATCCTTTTCCGGGTTTTACTAAAACTGGTTCTGACCAGATACCTCTCGGATCTTTAGTTTTCACCATGTAAATTCCAAAATCAGGATCGGCATAATAAATATAATATTCGTTATTGTGAAATCGGATACATGGAGCCCAAACGCCATTTCCGTGTTGAGGTTTATTAAATACATCAAATGGAGGCAATTTTTTGATTGCGTAATTTATTAATTGCCAGTTTATCAAATCTTTAGAATGCAGGATTGGTAATCCGGGAACACAATTAAAGGAAGAGGCGGTCATATAAAAATCATTGCCAACTCTGATAACATCCGGATCGGAATAATCGGCATGTAAAATTGGATTTTTATAAGTTCCATCTTCATTATCAGCAATCCAAACACTTGAAATACCTTGATTTTGTTGAGCTGAAACACCAACAAAAACGAAAAAAAACAGTATAAAAAATCTTACGCTCATAAATCAATTACTCTTTTTTGGCTATTACTTTTAAGAGCTGCTTCAATAATTTTAATCACATTCATGGCATCATATCCTGAAACAGGAACAGGTTTGTCATTTCTAATAGCATCAAAAATTGCATCATAATATTCCATATAATTTCCTTTCAATGCTGGAATTAATTCTTTGATAATTTTTCCATCTATTTCTGTATGCAATATTCCTTTTTCACTTTCAGGTTCTTTTCCCCAATCCGATTTCCCTGGAATTTTTCCGGCTTGAAGTTCTTTTTCCTGGACATCAGCTTTAGACTTTATAAATGAGCCTTTTGTACCATGAAAAATATTTCCGGGTAAAAGTTCACGCACAAAATAGCTCGATTTGAGCGTTACTTTGTGCGATGGGTAAAATAATTTAAGATCGAAATAATCAACTACTTTTGAATTTGGTCGGAAGGAATTTAAATCTGCATAAACTGAAACGGGAAAACCAAATAAAACCATCGCTTGATCAATTAAATGCGAACCTAAATCGTATAAACTGCCAACAGCTTCAGTTGGTGTTTCTTTATGAATTTTATAACTAAGTACAGGTTCGTATCGATCGTAATGTATTTCTGCATCAATAATTTTTCCTAGAGAACCTTCGGCCAAAATTTTCTTAACAGTTTTAAAATCACTGTCGTATCTTCGATTGTGATAAACAGAAAGTTTTACTTTTTTTTCGTCAGCCAATTGTATTAATTCTTGTGCTTGTTCAGATGTTGCAGTAAAAGGCTTTTCGACAATTACATTTTTTCCTGCTATTATTACTTTCTTAGCAAAATCAAAATGAGTAATGCTAGGAGTATTAACTACCACTAAATCAATATTTTTATCCAATAATAAATCGTCTAATGTTCTAAAGGTTTTAACATTTGGATATTTTTCCTTTGCATTGTTTTTCTCTCTTTCCAAAACTCCATAAAAATTGAATTTAGGATTTACAGAAATAAAAGGCGCATGAAAAACATAGCCACTCATTCCAAAGGAACATAAAGCTGTATTTATTGGATTAACATTCATTTTTGATAATTATTTATTCAATTCCAATGCTGCAAGAATAAATGGGCCGGTTGCTTTTGGATCGTTATCTTTTTTTCGTTCGTTAACATAATATTCATAGGAGCCATCTCTATAAGGATCACCACCCAAGCCGGCAACAGCACAGGCTTGAGTTATAATTACCTCGCCGTTTTCACCGATCTTTATTAAATCTCTTGTAATTCCATCAAAAGCTTTGGTTGCAACTTCTTTGTAAATTTCGGGCAAGTAAGCTTTATTAACTCCTTTGGCTAATGCATAAGAAAACATTGCTGAACCGGTCGCTTCTAAATAATTTCCTTCTCTATTTCCCATATCAGTAACCTGATACCACAAGCCTGATTCGTGTTGTTGTTTAGTGATTGCCACAGCAAGCTGATTTAAATAGCCAACCAATTCAGAGTATTTCGGATGACTTTTAGGGAAATAATCCAATACATCAACCAATGCCATTGCATACCACCCTAATGATCTAGACCAGAAATTTGGTGAAGTTCCTGTTTCTCTGTTAGCCCAAGGCATTGCTTTGCTTTCGTCCCACCCATGATATAATAATCCTGTTTTAGAATCTAATGCGTGTTTTTGAATTAATTCAAATTGTTTTGCAACATCATCTAAGTTTTTGCCATTTTCAAAATCAACGGTATATCTTGTATAAAATGGTGATCCCATAAACAATCCGTCCAACCACATTTGAGATGGATATCTTTTTTTATGCCAGAAACCTCCTTCGCTGGTTCTTGGATGTTCTTGCAACTGCTTTCTTAACAATTGCATAGCTTTTAAATACTTTTCCTCTTTGGTTGAACTGTATAAATTGAAAAGAATATTTCCGGCCTCAATCATATCAATATTATAATCAATGAGTTTGTAACTCGGAATTGTTCCATCTTCTGAAATACAAGCATCTGCATAACCTTTTACATAGTCGAAGTATTTTTTGTTGTTTGTACTTTGGTATAGTTTCTCGAAAGAAGTCAGTACCAATCCATGAACATAATCCCACTTCGGTGAAGTTTTATCATCGATTTGATAAGCTTCAGGGTGTTGTTTCATTAGAGTGAGTGCTAATCTTTCAGACCATTTTAGTTTATCTGAAATCTCCATTTCAGCTTTAACATCCTGTTCCGTTTCCTTATTTCCCGGTTGTTTGCAACTTGCAAAGCTTGTTAAGCTGATAAATAAAATTGCGAAAACGGGAGTTAAAAATTTATTTGCATTCATTGTTTGTATCTATTTAAATCATTTTTGATATTTCTTAATAACAAGGTATTTTAATTCTGTTTCACCTACATTTGAAATTCCGTGCATAAGCATTGGCGGGCAATACAAACTGGTATAGGGCTCCACAACTATGCTTTTCCCATCCAGAAAAAATTTGGCAGTACCTTCCAATATAAAGAAAAATTCATCTTCAAGATGTTGATGAGGTTCGTGAGTGGCTTGCATAGGAGCCACAACACTCATTTTTAGGGTACGGCCGTCAAGAAAATCCTTATCAGCAAACCAATATTGATAGCCGGCGTTTGTTTTTAGGGTATTTTCCATTGAAAATTGATTGACACAGTTTTCGATAGAGTAAGTCTTTATGGATTCCTTGTTTTGTTCGTTGTTTTGTGCCAGCGCATTTTGGACGTAAATGGCTGACAAACTAATGAAAATTCCGAAAAAAATATTCTTTACTTTAAATTTTAGCATTTTACTATTTTAATGTATTGTTTGCATTTAGTTCGTTTAACACTTCATCCAAATAATTTAAAAATTCGGATTCAGTTTTTATTCCATCTTTTTCTTGTTCCCAAGCACCTAATAAATAGAATGAAATCTCTTTTGTTGATGGTTTAAATACTAATAAATAATCGTGTTCCCACGAAGTAACCTCTTTAACTGTAGCAACTTCATAAAAAATTGCCATTCCTAAATTATCAGGAACCAAGGATTGCACTCCATAAGTAGCAATATAAGCCCATTTTTTATTAGCACTTTCTTTAGCGAAATATTTTACACGATGATTTACAATACCAGTACAAATTCCTTCAATTTCTTTTGAAGCTTTTATAGTGTGTTTTGAGTAGCGTTGATCGGGTGTAATGCTTAAAACTGATTGAAAATCTATTTTATCGCCGGCAGTTTGCCAACCAAAGTAATCTACAAATACTTCTGATTTTGTAAGTGTATTTTCAACTCTAGCAAAAGTGGAATCGACTTGGTTAAAGTGGAGCACTTCTTTATTTGAAAATCTTCCGATTGCACCAATTCCCAACCCTTTTCCTGCTTTTAGAATATCCATTCCCCAATCGCATTTTTCGTGATAAGAATCGAATCCATCTTGACCAACTTTTGTAAGTATCATATCTTCAGTTACTTTACCGAAAATATCGATACAGTTTCTCCAGTCTAAATACAATCTGTATCCAACTTTATTACTTTCCCAACCCGGGCCTTCGTATCTGATAAACCAGGAATGATCGGTGTGCTCAACAGGCACTTTTAATTTGTTAACGTTTTTAAAAGTTCCGTCAATATATTCGCGGCCTTCCCAATGTCCGCCTTCTTTTATTGATATTTCGGCATATGTTTTCGCGGTTTCCATTTTGTAAGAAAGGCCTTTGTTAACTTTGGCTTCATCGGTATTTTTAAGCTGAGTTTTGCAAGCCACAAGACTTATGGATAATAGAAGAAATGCAATTTTTAATGTTTTCATATTTCTTTTGATTTAATATTTTCATTTAAGGTTTTATCTAAAAATGTTGTTATATACTTTACCGTTTGCTCAAACCAAGGATGAAACAACCAGAATGAATGCGGGCTTTCAAGAAAAATTTCTGTTTGATTATATATTTTATTTTTGTCTAATATTTTTATCATATCCTCTTTTCCGGCCAAAAATCGATTAAATTGACTGCCTATAAATAAAATTGGAGGCGTATTTATATCAGCATGTGTCAAGGCAGAAGCTATTTGCCAAATATCAGGATTTTCCTGATAATTTCCACCTAACCATTGGCTTGCCAATTCTCCTTCTTTAGAATCGGGATGTTTGAATGCTAAAATTCCATCTAAATCAATAATTGCATGAACTGTTGTAGATTGGTTGTATGTGTTTGCAGTGTCTTCAAAATTTTTATCGTGGTTTGTTGTTCCAATTAATGCAGCCATTTGACCACCGGAAGAACATCCTAAAATTGCAACTTTCGATGAATCAATATTGAATTCTTTAGCTTTGGTTTTAACAAACTGAATTGCATTTTTTATATCATAAATGCCAGCCGGGAATTTGGCTTCAGGAGATAATCGGTATTCAATGGTAAAGCAGGCATATCCTTTTGATGCAATATATTGTGCTAATGGAGCCATGAGTGATTTATCGCCTGATTTCCATCCGCCTCCATGAACTAATATTACGGTTGGTTTTTGTTTTTCTTCTGTGTTTAAGAAAGCGTCTAAATGTAATTTTCGGGAGCCAATTTCTTTATAAACGATATTCTTCTTTTCGCTTACGTTTACAAAAGTTTGGGGTTTCACTATTTCTATTTGTGGATATTTTTTGATGTACTTGTTAAATGCACTGCTTATTGTATAGGATGTGTCTTTTCTTAATACGTCTTGTGCTTGGACAGAAAAAGCTGTCATCAAAAAGATAAGTGCAATATGTTTTAATTTCAAATTCATGATAAATAAACACCGCGTGTGATTTTCAAAATTAGTTATGTGTATTTGTTAAAAATTTATTTTTTTCAGGATTAATCAATTAACTCAAAAGCTCCTAAATCGGGAGCAACACCATTAAAAGGCAATCCAACATTAATTCCTCTGTCAATCAAATCGCTACCCGCTTTTAAATGAAAAAATGTAACATCAGGTAAGCTGCCGTCTGCTTTTCTTGCATTTAGAAGCTGCATATAATCGATACTTACAAAATCATCTGAAGTTGTATTTATTCCATCTTGCCAGCTGTTGTTGGTTACATCTAAAATTGTTGCAGCAACACTTCCGTAGGCTCCTAAGGCGTTGCTGTTTTTAATCGTTAGTTTTGCAAGAGGATTTGTGGAACTAAATGAATAGTTTTTTCCATTGTCGTAAGCAGAACAGTTAAAAATTGTGACAATTCCTCTATTGCTGTTATGATCAAAACCATCGTAAACATTTCCGACTGCTATGCAATTTTTATAAATCGCGTTATGTTTTAAATCCTTCAAGTCACTTCCACCGGTTTTAAAACCATTTCCATCTCCGCCTCCTTTAGTGCCATTTTTTAAATAACCATTTTTAATTGCCCAACAATTTTCATAAGTGGTTTCAATATTATTTGCACCTCGCAGATATCCATCCCAGCCATCGTCTAAATTTTGCCATGCCCTGCAACCTTTAAATTTATTTCCGGTTCCGGCTGTTAGTTTACATGCAAAGCCATCTGCATTTTCGATGGATGAGTCTGCATTAAAAAATGAATCACAATTTAAAATTGTATTATACGATGCGCCATTATCTATTTGTAAACCAGTATCTGAGCATTCTGAAAAAGTACAAAATTCGATTAAATTATTATGCCCTTTTATCTGCATGCCATTGTCGCCAGCTTTATAAATATCTATCCCTTTTATGTGCCAATAATCAGCGGCTAAAATTATTCCTTGATTTGCTGAATTTTCGCTCATCGAAGAAAAGTCTAATTTTGGTCTGTTTTGGCCTTCTTTACCTATCAAAGTTATTTTATTTTCAGCAGTTCCTGAAACTGTAATGTTGATTTTAGAATTAAATATATAGTTTCCCTGATTCAATATTATTTTACCACCTGCTTTAATTTTAGCTAGTGCGATAATAAGTTCGTCAGCATTATTAACCTCTTGAGACTCGCCAATTCCGATTGTAAAACTTGAAATAGAAATTTGTTTTGTTGCTTTTACTGTGTTTTTATCTGTAGCTGTGGCTGTAATAGTAATTGTTCCGTTCTTTTTTGCAGTTACCAGACCGTTGTTTGAAACAACAGCAATTGAAACATCAGATGATGACCACGCTAAAGTTTTATCATTGGCGTTTTCCGGTAAAATATTAGCCGTCATTTGTGAAGTATTTCCCGAAGTAATATTTGAGCCACTGATTGTTATAGATTCGACAAAAATAATAGTCTCAGGAGTCTTGTCTTTTGAGCATGAAAGAAGGCTAATAAAAAGTAAAGCAAATATTTTTCTCATCTCTATTTTGTTTTTAATACTTCATTTAAATTTATGAAATTATTTTAAT
>JAZDJM010000085.1:0-8018 GCA_043804305.1 Bacteroidota bacterium | reverse complement strand
AATCAATTCCCTTTTAGGAATAGGATCTTAATAGAATTTAAAATTAAATAGTTATAAATATTATGAGAGAGTTACAACCATTAAACGATAATGTTCTACTCGACATTTCGTCTGATAAAAAAGAGCAGAAAACTGCTTCAGGTATTATTATTCCCGATACCGCAAAAGAACAACCGCAATATGCTAAAGTTGTTGCTTTAGGTGTTATTGAAAATGCCGGGATAAGCGAAGGCGATACTGTTTTTTACAAAAAATTTGCAGGAACTGAGGTTGAGTTTGAATGAAAAAAATACCTTTTTCTTCCTTATGCTGATGTATTGGCTAAGATTGTAGAAACTGAAGAAATCTAAATTTCTTACTATTCTGATTAGAAAATATACGCCTGACTAAAAAATAAATACCGTGGGATTATAAAGATTACTTTTATATTCCACGGTTTTTTTATTATTTTCCTTTAGCTGCAAAGCTGTTATTCGTTTTTTGCAAAATCCTCATTTTTACGCATTACGCGCAAAAAATTCTCTCCCCAAATTTTGTTTATTTCCTTTTTGGTATAACCTCTTCTAAGCAATTCGATGGTAATATTTGGCAACTCGCTTGTGTCAAAACAGCCACTTACACCACCGCCACCATCAAAATCAGTACCTATGCCAACATGATCAATTCCGGCGATTTTCACTATATGATCGATATGATCTACAACATCCTGAACTGTTGCCAATTCTTGAGGAAATAATTTATTGATCGACCGCCATTCTCTTCCGGCTTCTCTTTGTTGTTCTTCCGATAATCCTTCATAATTATTGTATTTCTCGCGTAAGGCAATTCGCATACTGTCGGCCTGCGGATTTGCAGGTGTTTCTTTAATATACGCACTTAAAATACAAACCTGTGCTACTCCTCCATTTTCAGCCAGTTTCTTTAGCATTTCATCAGTTAAATTCCGGGGCGAATTACAAACAGCTCTAGCGCTTGAATGTGAAGCAATTACCGGAGTTTTACTCTGATCAATAACATCAAAGAATGCTTTGTCTGAAATGTGCGAAACATCAATTAACATCCCCAGGCGATTCATCTCATCAATTACTTTTATTCCAAATTCACTTACTCCATTATGTTTAGTAGAATCATTACTCGAATCGCATAAATCGTTGTTTGAAGTATGACAAAGCGTTATATACCTGGCTCCTCTTTTATAAAAAGTCTCTACATTGTCTAAATTACCACCTAGTGCATAGCCGTTTTCTATACCTAGATAAACGGCATGTTTATTCATTTTCTCCAATTTTTTTATCGATTCCGAATCAAAAGCCATTTCGGCCAGATTACTGTTTCTGTTAACCACAGCAAAAACTGAATCTATAATTTGATGTGTTTTTAAAACAGCTTTTGCATTTCCTGTTGAATCACTTTTACCTTGTCCCAGAAATACGGCCATAAAGATTCCGTCGAGGCCTCCTTCTTTCATTCTGGGAAAATCAACCTTTGTTGAAGTTTCTTTTGCTTCGTGCCGCTCAGCAATATTAAAAAATTCCCTTGCAAAAATTAAAGGCGTATCTGTGTGGGAATCAATTGTTATCGCACTTGTATGTATTTTTTTTGCTTTTAGAGTTAAGCTTTCTTCGGCTGTTTTACATGAACTGAATAGAACAAGAAGGAGTGTAATGACAACTAGTTTTCTCATGAGTTGGTTTAATTTAGTTTGTTTTGATTGCAGCAAATATAAAATAATAATCAGCTAAGCTTAAAAAATATTTAAACCTGAGTATTTGCAATTCAAGATACAGGCAATTTTATTCAAGACATCCGATAACTGTTCACAAAAAAGATAAAATCAATTATTGCTGACAGTATAATTTAGAACATCAACTTCCTGATCATCAATCAAAAATAGATATAGAAGAATCGAAAAAAAAGAAATGTTAGTCTTCGATTATTTTAGTCGACCATAAAATAGCTTCCAATTCACGCAGCATAATTGTCTTTTTCTGCTTTGGAGCATACATAAATCCATCGACTGTTATTAACCGATTTTTTGATTCATCAACAAAAGTATAAGAAAGAAAAGGCCCGCCCATAAAGTCATTGGCCACTTCCCAAAGTCCTCTTAATTCAGTTGCATAATGCCCGTTAAAACTTATTTTACGCTCCTGAACGGGGATAAATTCATCAGCCACTTTTTGATAAGATCCATAGGTTGGCCCCGGAATTTTAACTTTTGTCAATAGATCCCGGCTAAGCCTTATTTTGTTGGCATTAAAAGCATTGGTATCGGTATAAGGTATAGTATAAACAAGAATACTCATCGAGTTTGATGTGGTTTCTTTTCTAATCCATGCAAAGTTATCTTCCAAAACGGCTATAGTGTATCCTTTAGGAATATTCATCTCCAAATTAAATGTCTTTCTTAAATCGCGAGCAACATTGATATTCTTAAATTTTGATGCATATGATTTTATTATTCGAATCCGCTCCGTTTCACGGAATAATTCCATATGCTTTTCTTTTTCTTTTTCGAAGAATGCTAAAAAAGCCTCATGCGTCGGAGAATTAATCTTTATAACTATCTGAGGACTTGACCATAAATCTTTTTTGATTTCGCTATACGCATTAGGAAACTTTTGATTAATATCGACAATAAACAAATTGTGATGTGCTTTAAACATTTGTTTTTCAAGCGATTTTTGATTAATATTAACCAAACTAAATTCGGGTTCTGCAATAGATAATACCGGCATTTCTTTTGCAAAAATCGCACGAATACTATCGCCTAGTTCACCTTTCCACTGAATATTATTTTGTGTAATTATTAAAATTTCATTAGCTCCTCCTGTTGAAGCAATTTTTTTGGGGGTTTTATCATCCTCACAAGAAGTCAGGAATGACAACGAAAACAGAATAATTAAAGAATAGAATAGTTGTTTCTTCATGGTATATGTGTTGCTTATATTAAAAAATGATTCCGTAAATAAGTCAACTTAAAAACCAAAAATCACGCCAAAATTCAAGATCTTGATCTAACCTTTAATTTTTGTCCAAGCTGCAGTTTACTGGAATTTCCCAATTGATTCAGCTCTCTGATTATTTCAACGGTTGAATTATATTCTTTTGCAATATCCCAAAGGGTATCACCACTTTTTACGGTATGAAAAATAATATCTCCGCTCATTGCCTGAGCTGTATTTGAAGCCGGAACAGCTTTTTCAGGTGACTGAACTCTTAACTTTTGACCAATATTGATAAGGCTTCCGCTTATATTATTCCAATCTTTTATCTGCTCAACGCTTACACCATATTTTTTTGCAATTAAAGCGATATTTTCACCGGAGCGAACCTGATGATAGGGCCCTGTTGAAATATTGTCGGAAACAGATGATTGGTTTGATGAAGTTTTTATACTCGCAGAACTAGTGGTGTTGAAAACAATTAACTTTTGCCCGGGATAAATATTGGTACCTCTTAAACCGTTAAGTGCTTGAATTCTAGATACCGTTGTCCGGTATTTTTGGGCTATTAAACCCAGATTTTCGCCACTTCTGACAATATGTATGCTTCTTTGTTTGGCTTCCTTAATTTTTGACAGTAATTTTTCACGTTCAATTCCTTTTTCCGATCTAAAAGCATATAAACTGTCTTCGTTTTCGATAAAATAACTTATGTATTTTCTCGGCAACCGAAGGATATATTTTTTTCCTTCTATCGATGGAATAATATCTTCTTTATAGGCCGGATTCAAAAAACGGATATCTTCTATGGGTAATTGCATAAATTCCGAAATCTGATCAAAAGAAAGAACATCTCTTACACTGATACTATCAATCTGGTTATACAATATTCCCGGGTCGATGGGATAAATATTATGCTCGGCCGCATAATTAAAAACATAATTAACAGCTATGAATGCAGGCACATAGCCACGGGTTTCGCGAGGAAGAAATGGCCAAATTGCCCAATAATTTTTTAGTCCGCCGGCTCTGCGTATTGCACGATTCACATTTCCGGGACCAGAGTTATAAGCTGCCAATACCAAATTCCAATCGTTGTAGATGGCATATAAATCGAGCATATGCTGGCATGCCGCTTCCGTTGCTTTATAGGGATCAAAACGATCATCAACCATTGAATTCTGGTCAAGGCCATACATTTTACCCGTTGCATACATAAATTGCCAAAGTCCTTTAGCTCCAGCCCTGCTTCCGGCAGTTGGATTTAAAGCACTCTCAACAACAGCTAAGTATTTCAATTCTAAAGGAATATTGTATTTATCAAGAGCTTCTTCAAACATTGGGAAATAAATTTCAGCCAAGCCTAACATTCTGGCTGTTTGATTTCGCCCACGGTTTGCATATAAATTTATATATCCTTTAACATGTTGATTATATTCCAAATCAATTGGTGTATTTGCATTTAGCATTCCGATTCGCAATGCATAGACTGAATCAGCATAAACCGGTCTTTCATCAGGCATAAATTTATATACATTTAAGACAGCTGTATCTTTCTCAAAATGATAACGATCAAAAATTTTAATTTTCGCAAGACTATCCAATTGTTTCAAAATATCAGATCCATTAATCATGCTTAAATCTTCATCTAAATTGGAATTACCAAATCGTTTTCCGATAAAACTTGCAAATGCAATCGTGTCAAAAATCTGATTTACTTCACTCAGGCTATCCGAACTGGGCTCAACTAAACTTTCGCTTTCCGTGTAAATTTTCTCTATAATTTGTTCGGGAAGCTTTTGCTCGATAATTAGTTGTGCAGTTTTTGTCTTTTCAATTTTAGGCTTACTCTTAAGCTTAGTGCTGAAATCTTTAATCTGTTTACAACTCCCAAAAAGCAATCCTATTATAAGGAAAAAAATTAAATATAGCTGACGTTTGTTCATGGATAGGCCTATCGTTTTTATAGCCGCAAAAATAATAGAAAAACTGACTTTAGATTCTATTTCTAAAATTGTTTCTAAGAAATTTAGTTAAAAAGAATTAAAAAATCAGCCTTGCAGATTTTATCAGCCACATCCGCAGCCGCCATGTCCGTTGTGGCCACCATGACCATCGTTTTTATTCCCGTTAGTTGAACAACATCCGTCGCCTTTAGCCTCTGAAGATCCGCAACCGCAACCGCCGTCACCATGATCATGATCGTGATGACCGCCGCCACTGCCGCACCCACAGCTATGCACAGGGTTTAATTCTTCATCTGTTGCTTCACGAACAGAGGCTACTGTACCTTTAAAAAATAAATCTTTCCCGGCCATCGGATGATTAAAATCCATTGTTACAGTCGTTTCTTTAACCTCTTTCACAATTCCGGTCATTCGTTTTCCGTACCTGTCCATCATGGGAATCTCACTGCCAATAAAAAGGATGTCGGAATTCAACGTTCCATTTCTTTTAAAAATATCTTTCGATAATTCAATAATGGCTTCTGGGTTAAAGACTCCGTATGCTTCATCTGCACTAATTTTAAACCTAAAATCTTCACCACTTTGTTTTCCTTGGAGTGAATTTTCAAAAGCAGATAAAAGCTTTCCAACACCAAAAAGGAATTCTGCCGGATGTTCTTTTCCAACAGTTTCTACAATCTGACCATCGAAATTATTTAAAGTTAATGTATAAGATAGTGCCGCCACTTTATTTTTAGTAATAATCATGTCTGTTATAATTTGAAAATGCAAAAATAGTTTGTCGGCAATAAATATGCCGCAAATAAAAAAATAATACTGCTAATTTAACAGTTTATTAGCACTTAGCTAGCTTATTTCTGCTAAAATTTTATGTTTACTTTTGAATTCATTTAAACTTAAACAGATTGGCAATTGAAATAGAAAGAAAGTTTTTAGTAAGTGGTGAATTTAAACAATTGGCTCTAAAGCAGTTTCAAATTACTCAGGCCTATTTATCTTTTGATAAAGATCGAACTGTGCGAATAAGGATTCAGGATGATGAAGCATTTTTAACGATAAAAGGTTCAGGAAACAAAAGCGGAATAAGCAGATTTGAATGGGAGAAAGAAATTGACCTCACCGAGGCTGAATTATTGATACATCTGGCCATAGGTGAGCCTGTGGACAAAATCCGCTATCTTATTCCATTTCAGGGGCATCTATTTGAAGTTGATGTTTTTAAAGGAAATAACCATGGTTTAATCTTGGCAGAGATTGAATTAAAGTCGGAAGACGAATCCTTTTCAAAACCAAACTGGCTTGGCCGTGAAGTGACCGGAATAGCCCGGTTTTTTAATTCCAGTTTGGCACAATATCCATTTAATCAATGGAATGAAAAAGAAAAAATCTAAGCTTCCGTTTTCGGTTTTACCAAATTAAGCATTAACTCATCCAATTGCTCCTGAGCCACCTTCGAAGGAGAATCTATCATCATGTCACGGCCTGAATTATTTTTTGGAAAAGCAATATAATCGCGAATGCTATCTGAACCGCCAAAAAGAGCAGTAAGGCGATCAAACCCAAAAGCAACTCCACCATGAGGTGGGGCACCAAACTCAAAGGCATCCATCAAAAATCCAAATTGCGACTGAGCTTCAGCTTCGGTAAAGCCCAAATGCTTGAACATTAACTTTTGCAATTCGCGATCGTGAATTCGAATCGATCCTCCACCAATTTCTACCCCGTTGATAACCAAATCGTAAGCATTAGCCCTTACTTTTTCAGGCGAAGTTTCCAAAAGTGAAATATCTTCCTTTTTGGGGCTTGTAAACGGATGATGCATGGCATGAAATCGACGGCTTAAGTCATCCCATTCCAAAAGCGGAAAATCAACGACCCAAAGTGGAGCAAAGGTTTTTGAATTTCGATACCCAAGCCGGTTACCCATTTCGAGCCGTAAATCGTTTAGTTGTTTACGAACTTCAGCACTGCTGCCTGATAATACTAGCATTAAATCGCCGGGCTTGGCGTCAAAACGAATTGCCCAATGATTTAAATCTTCAGCATTGTAAAATTTATCTACAGAAGATTTAAAACTTCCGTCGGAATTGTATTTAACATAAACCAATCCTTTAGCACCAATTTGCGGTTTTTTAACAAAATCGGTCAGTTCGTCGAGTTGTTTTCTTGAATAGTCTGCCTGTCCTTCAACGTTTATTCCAACAACCAGTTCGCTTTGATCAAAAATGGCAAAACCCTTGTTTTGAACCAAATCATTTAATTCTGCAAAGCGCATTCCGAAACGGATATCCGGTTTATCGGAACCGTAAAACTTCATGGCTTCTGCATAGGTCATTCGTGGAAATTTTTCAAAATCCAAATCTTTTATTTCTTTAAAAAGATGCCTTGTTAATCCTTCAAAAGTATCCAGAATATCCTCTTGCTCCACAAAGGCCATTTCGCAGTCAATTTGAGTAAATTCCGGCTGCCTATCGGCACGTAAATCTTCGTCTCTAAAACATTTAACGATTTGATAATAACGATCATATCCAGCAACCATCAGCAATTGCTTAAAGGTTTGTGGCGATTGTGGCAAAGCATAAAACTGATTTGGGTTCATGCGTGAAGGCACAATAAAATCACGGGCGCCTTCTGGTGTTGATTTTATCAGATAAGGTGTTTCGATTTCAAAAAAGCCTTGTTTGTCGAGGTAATTTCTGGTGGTAATGGCCATCTTATGTCGCAGTTCCAAAGCTTTTTTCAAGGGATTTCGCCTTAAATCCAAATAACGGAATTTCATTCGCAATTCTTCACCGCCATCGGTTTCATCTTCTATGGTAAAAGGTGGTGTTTTTGCTTTATTCAAAATCTTTATTTGTTCAACAATAACTTCAACATCACCGGTAGGAATTTTGGCATTTTTATTACTTCTTTCAGAAACCAAGCCTTCTATCTGAATTACATATTCACGGCCCAGTTTTCTGGCTTGCTGGCACAAAGCAGAATGGGTTTCCATATTGAAAACCAGTTGAGTAATTCCATATCTGTCGCGCAGATCAATAAAAGTCATACCTCCCAAATCGCGCGAGCGCTGTACCCAACCACTTAGTTTTACATTTTTATTAAT
>JAZDJM010000084.1:0-8102 GCA_043804305.1 Bacteroidota bacterium | reverse complement strand
ACCGCCCTGGAAGATATTGAAATTAACGGAACTTTCAGAGAAAGACAATTTACTGGCGATATAGCAATTAACGATGAACTTATTCAGGCAAAGTTTGCCGGAAGCGTAAATCTGGACACCATTGTACCTTCATTCAATTTTAATCTGGGATTGGCCAATACGCATCTGGATCAGCTTGGATTAATCCCAAACGATTCTTCATTGGTATTGGCTTCAAACATTCAATTTAATTTTATTGGAAGCACACTCGATAACATCAGAGGTGAAATAAAAATGGAAAACACCAAACTTTTCTATGGCAAGAATCAGTTTTTGATGAAGGATTTAAGAATACGAACAGTTTCCGAATTAAATAAAAACAGGACCATCAAGATTTTTTCGGATTTTGTTGATGGTGAAATGAGCGGCGAATTTCAATTGAGTGATTTGAAAAGCAATTTAGTGGTCTTTTTAAGCAATTACCTGCCTCATTTATTCAGCGAAAATGAAGAATTGACGCCAAAATTATCCAATACAATTCGATGGGATTTTAAATTTAAAGATGTTTCACCATTGCTTCAAATGCTTTACCCTCAAGTCAATGTATCTGAAAACAGCCAGTGGTACGGTAACTTCGATGCGGCTAAAAAACTGATTACTTCACAAATTAACATTAAAGAGGCTGAATATCAGGGTGTACTATTCGACAATGTACAATTGGATATCAATAGCGATTCTAAAATTCTGCGAAGTAAATTTAATGCCCGCTCACTGATATTTAAAGAAGAAAGCGAAAATGACACACTAAGATTAAGCATTGATAATGTTAGTTTAATTGCAGAAGCAGCAAAAGATAGCCTTCAATTCAAGCTTAACTGGGATAATAAATCCAAAATAATAAAAAACACTGGTAGTATTAACGGCTTGGTAGATTTAAACCGCTCGCCGCTTATAAATGTAAGATTTTCAAAGGCTGATTTAGTTATCAATGATTCGATTTGGAAAATTAATCCGCAAAATTTTCTGGAGTTTAATAAAAATGAATTCAGTTTCAAAAACCTTGAATTTTATTCCGGTCAGCAGCAAATAGAAATTGTTGGTAAAGTTGACAACTCGCAGGAACAAATTTTACTTCTTTCTTTCAATAATTTTAATTTATCTAATTTTGATATCCTGCTCAATTACAAAGGTGTAGATATAGACGGACTAATAGATGGGGAGATGCAATTTGTAAATCTTACCAAAAACACCGAGTTTCTGGTTAATATGAACGTGGATAAACTTGTTGTTAACAAAGAAAAAATTGGGAAAGCCGTTATCAATTCAAAAAGAAATCTGGATAAATCTATTTTCGTAAATGCAGAAATTATAAAAATTGAAAACGGAATTATCGTACAGAAGCCTTTAATTCTGGAAGGATTTTATTTTCCGGCGGACTCAAACAATAATCTTGATTTTTTATTGTATCTCAATCAATTACCGGTTGAAGTTGCAAGTCCTTTTTTGGCATTATGGGTTGACGAATTGGGCGGTTATGCTACAGGCAGTGTAAATATAAGCGGCAACAAAAACAAACCCGATTTTAAGGGTGTTATCAATCTTAAAGACGTAGATTTTAGGATAATATACCTGAATACCAAATACAAGCTTAATGCAAATGCAGCGATCGATAATTATTCTATCGATCTTCAGGATGTGGATCTTAGAGATACATTTAAAAATAGGGCAATGGTTTACGGCGGATTAGTTCACGATCATTTCAGAAATTTCGGAGTTGATTTAACCATTTTGCCTAAAAATTTTATGGGTTTAAACACTACCAAAGGGATGAATTCGCTGTATTACGGAAAAGCATTTGCCAGCGGGGCAGTTGCCATTAAAGGTCCTTTTGATGCTGTTGAACTCGATATTACCTTAGAATCCAATCGTGGAAGTGAAATGGTTATTCCAATAAATCTGACTGCCGATGTGTCTGAAATTGAGTTTATTAATTTTGTCGATCATCGGATAAAAGAAGAGGAACCTATTGAGAAAAAACAAATTCGTGAACTGGCAACATTTAGTTTAAATATGGATCTCGTAATAAATCCAAGTGCAAAAATCGAAATCATTTTACCCGAAGATCTCGGTAATATTCAGGGTTATGGCTATGGCGACTTAAACCTGAATTTAAACAGAGCCGGAAATTTCACTATGGCCGGCGATTATCAGGTTAACAAAGGGTCTTTCTTATTTACCGTGAAAAATGTTTATAAAAAACGCTTTGATTTGGTTGAAGGGGGAACCATATCATGGGACGGAGATCCGTATGCCGGGGAATTGAATATGAAAGCGATTTATCACGTAAAAACTTCTTTGAATACATTGGGCATTATGCAGGATACTTCATTCAGAAATCGTGTTCCTGTGAATTGTGTAATCGGCCTGAAAGATGCCATTCTCAATCCAAGTGTTAAATTCGGCTTTGAGTTCCCTAATTCCCCTGAAGAAGTCAGACAACTAGTATTCAGTCAGATAGACACCACAAACGATGCCGAAATGTCGCAACAAATGTTGTCACTTCTGGTTTTAAACAGTTTTAGTTTTGCATCAGCTACGGGCAATGATAATTTTGCATCAAGTGTAGGAGGTTCTTCACTGCAACTGGTTGCCAATCAGCTTAGTAATTGGCTATCGCAGCTAAATTACGGAGTAGATGTTGGAATAAAATACAGACCCGGTGGTACAATTACCAATGAAGAAGTTGAAGTTGCATTATCTACTCAACTTTTCGATGATAGAGTAACTATCGACGGAAATTTCGGTTATCAAAATTTAAGTGGCAATCCTCAATCCAATACCTCCAATATTGTTGGCGATATAAATGTTGAAGTTAAATTGGCCAAAGACGGGCGTTTCCGTCTAAAAGCCTTCAATCGGACAAACACAGTTGATTTATTCGACAACATTGCTCCCTTTACCCAAGGTGTGGGTGTATTTTACAGAAAAGAATTCAACTTTTTTAAAGATTTGTATCGGAGAAAAGAGAAATTAATTGAAGAATTGAACGATGAAACTGAACTAATTAATGAAGCTGACACTACAAAATCTCAAAATCCAACCCAAGTACCAATGATTTTAAATAAGTTTTAGCTTGAAGAATTTTGCAGTATATAAATCGTCGGCGGGTTCAGGTAAAACAACAACCCTGGCCATTGAATTCCTGAAAATCAGCTTACAAAATCCGGATAACTTCAAGCATATTCTGGCATTAACCTTTACGAAAGATGCCGCTAATGAAATGAAACAGCGAATCCTTGATTATCTTGTCTTGATAATCAATTATCGCGAAGGAAATCAGCTCGATTTTATTTTCGACCATTTGATTGAATCAGCCAATAAACTTAATAATACGGATAGAATAAAAGCTATCAGCCAATTAAAGGAAAAGGCATTGGTTGTACTGCAATTGATTTTGCATAATTACTCTGATTTTTCCATCAGTACGATTGATAGTTTTACGCATCGCGTTATAAAATCCTTTGCTCACGATTTAGGAATTGCGATTAGCTTTGAGGTTGAATTAGACTCCCAAAATTTACTTAAAGATGCGGTGAATGAGTTAATCAGCGGTATTGGCGAAGATAATCCAAAGTTAACCGAGGTTCTTATGGAATTCTCGATGCATAAAATTGGCACAGATAAATCACGCAAAATTGATAGCGATTTACAACAACTGGCAAAAGATTTGCTCGAAGACATTAAAGAGGAATTTCTGGTTGGTTTGCGCCAACTTTCGATTGATGAACTGCTGGAAATGAAAAAATTGGTTTTTGAAGAAATAAAAGCCTTTGACCAATTCCTTATTGAAGAATCATGAAAAGCAAAAAAAATAATTCTTGACAATGGACTAAACTGCAAGACATTTTATTATGGAATAGGAAACATCTGCAATTGGTTTTTTAAGCTTTCCGATCCAAATTTCGACGAAAGTGTAATCAAGCCAAAACCAAGAGTTTTTGATTCAATAAATCATGATAAATGGACTTCTAGTAAAGCCAGTGCCGGCGAAATCTCAAAGATTGAAACCATCAAACCCGATTTAATACACAGCTTCAACATATTAAACAACTATATTGAAGAAAATTACAAAACGTACATCCTCTATAAGCAAATATCAAAAAATATTTACCCTTTACTGGTCTTGATCGAAATTGAGAAATTGATTTTTAGACTCAAATCCGAAAATAACCTGCTTCACATTTCCGATTTTAATAAGTTAATTGCCAATGCTATAGCCGATGAACCCGCTCCTTTTATTTATGAACGAATAGGTAACTGGTACAAATATTTTTTGCTCGACGAGTTTCAGGATACTTCGGGCTTACAATGGAACAATATTTTACCTTTGGTAGAAAATGGACTTTCGGAAGGTAAATTCAGCTTAGTTGTGGGCGATGGCAAACAATCCATTTATCGCTTTCGTGGAGGCGATGTTAATCAATTTGCCGATTTACCGATGCTTTTAAATAAACCCAATGAGTTGGCCGTGCAACGAGAGCAGATTTTAATAAACAATTTCGAGGAAAAACGATTGTTAACCAATTTTCGCTCTGATGAACATATTGTACGTTTTAATAACGAATTGTTTAAGTATATAGCAGATTCAGATTGGCTGCCCACCGTTTTCAAAAAAGTTTATACGGAAGTAGAGCAGGTTTTTGCTCCCGGAAACGAGGGTTTTGGCTTGATTGATATCCATTTAAACGATCAAAAAGACGAGGAAGCATTAAATCGTAATTTACTGATTGCCATCAACAAAGCACTATCCGAAGGCTATTCATATGCTGATATTACACTATTGGTCAGAAAAAACAAAGAAGCAAGTACTTTTGCCGATTTGCTTATTGAAAATAACATTCCGGTTATATCGTCGGTTGCATTAAGAGTGGCATCATCAGCGAAAGTAAAATTTTTAATCAGTTTTTTCAATGCAGTACTTCAACCTAAAGAACTGCTGTTTAAAGTTGAAATGATCAGGTATTTACTCCAAAATCACTTATTGGGCGAAAAAACTATGCTGGATTTCAGCGAATTGCTACTCAAACTGATTGATAACGGATTTCAAAATGCATTTACCGATTTATTGAAAAAAAATGGGTTTAGTCTGGATGAAAACGAAATAAATCAAAGCGATGTTTACGAATTGGCTGAGTATTTAATCCGGACGTTTAAATTAAGAATGCCCGATCCTTATTTGCAGTTTTTCCTCGATAATCTGATCGATTTTAAGAAAAAACAGTTCGGACAGCTCAACGATTTTATGCTGTGGTGGGAAGAAAATTATGCAGACCTTTTTATTGAATTGCCTACCGGATTAAATGCGGTCACCATTCAAACCGTATTTAAAGCCAAAGGTTTGCAATATCCGGTTGTTATCTATGCCATCCCCGACAAAAGTATGAGTACCCAAAGAACAAAAAATAAAAGCTGGCTAAATCCGGGGCTTCCTAAACTTGACAAGCTAAAATCCTTTCCATTTTCGCTAAGCTCATTAAAAGATACCAATTTGTCGTATGCATATGAAAATGAGCATAATGATAATAAACTGGATGATGTTAACCTTTTCTATGTGGCGCTTACCCGCGCTAAACATCGTTTGTTTATCCTGGCCAATAAATATGAAGAAAGTAAAACTAAAAAAAATCAGTCTGAATTATATACGTCGTTTACTCCTTCAGCTTTGCTTTACGAATTTTTAACCGATAAAGAAAAAAATAAAGTTAATGAAGAACAGTATAGCTTCGGAACCACTTCTCGCCTACCTATACAAAAACCTATTGTCGAATCCGCTTTCTATTATTTAAATCAGTTAAACGGCTCATCCTGGCGTAAGCATATTAGCTTGGCTGATACTATAATTGATGAGGAAAAGGAACCTAATTATTCCAAACAAATTTGGGGAACCTATGTGCATGAGGTACTGGCCAATATCGAAAATGTGGAAGATATTGATCAAGCAATAGACAGAGCTTTTTATGCCGGTTATTTTAATCAGAAAGAATCTGAAGAATTGGAAAGTCTTTTGCATCAGATTATAAACCACCCAACTTTAGCTGAGTTTTATAAAAAAGGATTGCAAATTTCAAACGAAGCAGAAATAATCGATGCTTTTGGAACATTACTTCGTCCGGACAGAATCGTTTTTTTTAAGAACAAAACAGTTATAATTGACTATAAGACAGGTTTTATTGACGAGAAACATAAAAAACAAATTAACGATTATGCCGATTTGCTGGCACAATTAAATTATCCAAAACCCGAAAATTATCTGGTTTATATTTCCGATAAAATTGAAGTCGTTCGGGCTAATCGCTAATCAGTTTAAATCAAATTACTTTGTATCATCTGTTTAATTTTCAACTCAATAGCAAATATTTTTATAAACACTTTTGTTTTCAAGCTTAATCGTTTATTTTTGAATTCAAATTAGCCTTATGCTTTTAATTTACACTCCTCAAATTAGCAAAAGACTGAATTATATTTTTAAGCTTTTTTTTAAGGATATTATTCGATACGAATATCTGATTACAAACGACAAAAATCGTTTTGATGACTATCAGGGAATAAAAATGGTCTATGGGAATTCATCCGAAGGTTATCCATTGTTTTTTGGTTCTTCAAAATTACTCTTTGAAAACGGATTGAATTCACAAGATTTAAATACCGTTGAATACAAAAATACACCTTCATTATTCCCTGTTTATCAAAAAGATAGCAGTTTACCTTTTGATGTTTTTGCGGCTTCCTTTTTTTTCGTCAGCCGCTACGAAGAATATTTGCCATATCGAAAAGATAAATACGGACGATATACTGCCCACGAAAGTTTTGCTTATAAACATGGATTTCTGCACAAACCTATCCTAAATATTTGGGCTCGTGAGATTGCAGCATTGATTAAAATGCATTATCCAAATTTTGAACCCAACTTTCAGGAATTTAGTTTCATCCCAACCTACGATATTGATCAGGCTTGGTCGTATTATCAAAAAGGATTTACACGAAATATTGGCGGTTTAATTAAAAATATCTGGGATTTCAATCCGTCATTGATCGGACAAAGGTTAAGGGTAATGAAAGGCAAAGAAAAAGACCCTTTTGATACTTTCGATTATCAGTTTGAACTGCAAAAGAAATATAAATTAAAACCTATTTACTTTGTTTTGTTTGCGCAATTTGGCCCTTTCGATAAAAACATTTCTTGCAGCAATAATACCTTTAAAGCCTTGATAAAATCTTTGGCCGATAAAGCAAAGATTGGAGTTCATTTATCTTATGCATCAAATGAAAATCCGGATTTAATTCGAAAAGAAAGCCAGAACCTTTCAAAGGTAATAAAGGTTGAAATAACGCGCAGCCGGCAGCATTACTTAAAACTTCATTTGCCTGAGACCTATCGTAATCTTATTTCGCTTGACATATTGGAAGATTATACCATGGGTTATGCGGCAGAGCCCGGTTTCAGGGCCGGAATTTGTACACCATTCTATTTTTATGACTTAGATTACGAAACCGAAACCAAACTTAAGGTTTTTCCTTTTGCTGTGATGGATGGAACATTGCGAGATTATAAAGATGTTGGAATTGAAGAGGCTAAAGCCATAATTCAATCCTTAATCTATGAAGTTAAGGCCGTAAACGGAACATTTATAAGCCTTTGGCATAACGAATCATTAAGCGATCAGGAAAGATGGAAAGGATGGCGTGAAGTTTATACTTATCTTTTGAAAAAATCAGCGGATCTTGATTAGTTATTTAACACATAAACAAATTAATAAACGAAAATGGGACGAATGCATTTCATCCAGTGTAAACGGCCGTATCTATGCTTATTCGTGGTATTTGGATATAATGGCCGATAATTGGGATGCATTGGTGTTGGATAATTTTCAGGCTGTTTTCCCATTACCTTTCAGAAAGAAGCTTGGGGTTTACTATGTTTATCAACCTGTTTTTACCCAACAGTTGGGATTATTCTCCAAAATTCAGCTAAGCCCTCAATTAATTATTGATTTTTTAAATCATATACCCAAGCATTTTAAATTCGTTAATTTAAATCTTAATCAACACAATTGCATCTATGG
>JAZDJM010000083.1:0-16527 GCA_043804305.1 Bacteroidota bacterium | reverse complement strand
GCCATAAATCTGATTTTCAGAATCATAATTCTGAGCAATCGAATGTGGAGCATTCAATACAAAAACGAGTAAAAAAATAAGGTGGCTAATTGGTTTCATTTCTTAGGTAAGTTGTGTTTTAGCAAAAGTATTTATTTTATTAGGAAAATTGCGTTTTTTTTTGTTTTAATTTAGAGAAATTAAGAAATTCGAAGTGTATATAACAAGTTAAATTATTGTATTTTTCTATTTTTGCCCACAAATCAGTAATTTATACAAAAAATGACGACTAAACCAAATGCTTCACTTCTGCAAAAATTCTTAAACATAATCGAAAAAGGAGGAAATGCCCTACCACATCCTGCAACATTATTCCTGCTCTTTGCACTTGGCACTTTAGTAGTAAGTTGGGTAGGTTTTTTATTGGGTTGGCAGGTGCAGCATCCAAGTACGCATGAAATTGTTCCTGTTAAAAATCTCCTTTCGATTGAAGGAATGCGTTTTATTTTGGAAAAAACAGTTGTGAATTTTACCGATTTTGCACCATTAGGGATTGTTTTAGTTGCCTTATTAGGAATTGGTATAGCAGAACACAGTGGTTTAATTGGCGTAGTAATCAGATTACTTGTTTTGAGTTCACCTAAGGGATTATTGACCTTCGTTTTGGTTTTTTCTGGAATATTAAGCAATGCTGCTTCTGATGTAGGATATGTTTTGCTCATTCCTCTGGCTGGTGTAATATTTTTAGCTGTTGGCAGGCATCCAATTGCGGGTATGGCGGCAGCATTTGCCGGTGTATCGGGCGGTTTTAGTGCAAATTTGATTTTGGGTACAATAGATCCTCTTTTGGCCGGATTATCTGAAGAAGCTGCACAAATTATTGAACCGGGTTATCATGTTAATCCAACAGCCAACTACTACTTTATGGTTGTTTCAACTTTTATTATTGCTCTTGCAGGAACCTGGGTGACGGAGAAAATTGTTGTCCCGCGCTTAGGAAATTATACGCTTGAAGAAGGCGTAGTTGTTGAGGAAATGCACGAATTAACAAAACAGGAAAGAAAGGGATTACGTTGGGCAACCGTTATTTTAATTGGTTTTATGGCAGTAATATTAATTGGCTTAATTCCTGAAAACGGATTCTTCAGAGGTGAAAATGGCGAATTGCTAAAATCTCCATTGTTAAAAGGTGTTGTAACTTTATTGTTTTTAGTAGCTGGAATAATTGGTTTAGTCTATGGTATAATTGTAGGAAAGTTTAAATCTGATGCTGACGTAATGAAAGGAATGGCAAACAGCATGAAGTCTTTGGCTACTTACATTGTACTCGTGTTTTTTGCAGCGCAATTTGTTGCTTATTTCAAGGAAAGTAATTTAGGAATTTATGTGGCTGTTAAAGGTGCTGAAGCCTTAATTGCGGCAGATTTAAACGTATATGTTTTAATGATATTGTTTATCATTTTTGCAGCATCGATTAATATGCTTATGGGAAGTGCTTCGGCAAAGTGGGCAATTATGGCGCCGGTTTTTATTCCAATGTTTATGTTACTCGGATATTCTCCTGAATTGTCTCAGGCTGTTTATCGAATTGGCGATAGTGTTACCAATTTAATCTCTCCAATGATGAGCTTTTTTGCATTAATAATCGCTTTTGTCCAGAAATACGATAGTAAAGCCGGAATAGGTACAATTATTTCTGTAATGATACCTTATTCTATTCTGTTTTTTATAGTCTGGACTTTGTTATTAATGGTATGGATTTATCTTGGATGGCCACTAGGGCCCGGTGCTGAATTGTATTACCTTAAGCCTTAATCATTTCTGAAAGGATCATTCTTTGTTGCTTTCTCATTCGGTTTTCGTGTTCTGAAAATTGTATAAGAATTATTGTTAATTGTATAACATTCATTTAAATTTGCCTATATAATTTTGTCCTATCAAATTAATAGGATAAATTAAAATGTATAAAGAACACAAAAACAATCAGTTAAAGAATTTCATATTCACTTTACTTCTTTTATTAGCAGTTAATCTTGGCTTTGGGCAGGGTATGCTACTTCAATCAACGTCTAACAGCACTATAGTATTAACCGGAACCTCGAGCCTGCATGACTGGTCGATGAAATCGGCAGCAGATCAGTGTAAGTTGCAGTTAAATGAATGGCCAAAGGGAGACTCATTTATTATTAATGAGATTAAGTTTGAATTGCCGGTTAAGCAATTAAAAAGTGAACACAACAAAATGGATGCAAATGCTCAAAAAGCTCTAAAATCCGACAAATATCCTTTAATCAGGTTTTCTTCAAATTCACCGCAATATGTTTCTAAAACCGATGCAGGTAAAATGAGCAGCGTAAAAGGATTATTGGAAATAGCAGGTGTTTCAAAAGAAGTCGAACTTAATGTAAGTATTAAAAATGAAGGAAATGCATCTTTGCACTTTCATTTTGCTTACGATATTAATATGGAAGAGTTTTCTGTAAAGCCACCAAGTTTTATGTTTGGTGCAGTTACAACAGGCAGTTATGTGAAAGCCGAATTTGAATTGCAATTCAATAAATAAAATCAATAATTATAATTACTAAGTACTAATTACAAACAACAAAAAAATGAGAAAATCAATTTTAATTTTATTAAGTCTTTTCATGGGAATTTCTGTTTTTGCTCAGCAATTTGAAGCCGAAAAGAAAAACCCGGAAGATTTCAAAGCAGTTAAAGTATATGTAGGCGCTGATTTTGCCATCCAATTTCAGGCAATAAATCATGAAGCTTCTATCGAATTATTGGATATTAAAAATAACTTTAACCTTCCGACAGCAAACTTAAGTATAAATGCAGATCTTGCTCCAGGTATAAGTGTTCATTTAAATAATTATATGTCATCACGTCACCACAATGAAGCGTGGGTTGAAGGTGGATATATGTTAATTGATGCACTTCCATTCTTGCCGGCTGCTGATGGAATTATGAAATACCTGACCATAAAGGCTGGTGTATTTAATCCAAATTATGGTGATGCGCATTTTTACAGATCAAACAATGGAGCCGTTACTAATAATCCATTTGTAGGAAATTGGATTATGGACGCATTTACGACAAACCCAGGTGTTGAATTCATGTATCGCAACAAAGGATTTTTAGCGATGGTAGGTACTAACAATGGCCGTCTAAATTATGGAAGAGGCAATGATTTGGGCAAAGATTTGGTTTTTAACTGGAAAGTTGGCTATGATTCTCAATTGACAGAAGATCTTAGAATAAGAGCTACATTATCCGGATATCATGTTGGTGAAAATCATAGTGGTTCTTATCTTTGGGATGGCGACCGTGCCGGTGCCCGTTATTATAGTGTTATGCAAGCAGTTGGTGCATCCGATAATTTTCGTTCAGGCCGTTGGAGCCCGGGTAGCGGACAAACTGACATGACCAGTATTATGGCCAATGCATTTGTTAAATACCATGGTCTGGAAGTATTTGGTGTTTATGAAAACATGAAAGCCAAAAAAGGCACAGCTGATCAGCATTTTACTCAATCTGCTGTTCAGGCTTTATACAGAACTGGCAGTTTCTATTTTGGCGGACGTTATAACAAAGTTTCTGATAACGCTGAATCAACAGTTACCCGCACTAATTTTGGTGGTGGCTGGAATATGCTAAGCAGTGTCTTGGTGAAACTCGATTATGTGAATCAAAAATATGAAGGTGTTGCTCATGGCGATATTGATGGCGGAAAATTCAAGGGCGTAGTTCTTGAAGCTGCTATTTCTTTTTAATTATTGGATAAATGGTAGGGCGGGTGTGCAATAGTACACCCGCTTTTTTAATATGGAATACTTTAAATACTTTGTTTTATCTATGAATGTACCTAAAAAGCACATCCTTGTTTTACTGATTGGATGGTCAGCAATTAGTATTCATGCCAAGGCGCTGAACACTACTTTTAGAATAAATCGTGTTGAGATTTTTGTAGAATCAAGTTTATTGGATTTTACACTCAACTATGATGAGCAAGCAAATGCGAGAAACAATGAGTGTGATCAGAATTCTTTGGAGGAAACAAAAGATTCGAAAAGGATTTTTAAACTTCCGGTTGAAAATTTTTCGGCTGTAAATCAGCATATAAAGAATAATTTTTTGCAAATGCTTAAGGCGGATGAATATCCCGACATTTTTATCAAATTTGAAGATAAAAAGTGGAAACAGGCATATCAATCAGAAGAATTAATCAATCTTAACTTATCAATACTCATTGCGGGAGTAGAAAATACGGTAAGCGCGGTATGTAAATCGATTAGGATTTCAAAAGATGGTCATAAATATATAGGAACTGCAACTGTTAAACTCTCTGAATTTGGATTAGTTTCTCCAAAAAAATTATTTGGCCTTATTAAAGTAAAAGATACAATTATTATTACTTTTGAAGTAGATGTTTTAAATAATAGCGTATAGAATGCAATTTAGTACAAAGACCAGATATGGGATTAGGGCAATGATTGAAATTGCGATGGAAGAAGGAAAAACCGCTGTTTTTCTAAAAGATATTGCCGAAAAACAAAATCTTTCCATAAAATATCTTGACCATATTATCGCATCTCTCAAAAGAGCGGGATTAATAAAAACATTTAAAGGAAGAAAAAGCGGTTATATGCTTGAACGCGAACCCGGATCAATAAGCATGTACGATATTCATGTGGCCTTTAGTAATGAAATTTGTGTAATTGATTGTTTATGCGAAGGTGTTGAATGCGACCGGAAAAGCAGCTGTGCAGTGTTTGATTTTTGGGAGGAATTAAACAATCGAATAATAGAATATCTAAAAAGTGTAAATCTTACCGATTTGGTAAACAAGAAAATTAGTTTATCCGCATTGAACCATTAAGGTAATCTAACTCCTCCCGAATAAATCCATAAATTATACCATTCTTCATTAGTCAATTCTATCTCTGTTGAATTTGCGCTTTGCTTAATTCTATCCAGATTTGTAGTACCTATAATAGCCTGAATATTAGCGGGAATTCTCCATAACCAGGCCAGCAATATTCCTGAAGTTCCTGTTTGATATTTTTCGGCTAATTGACGGAGATATGCTCCTGTTTTTATTGTTTTTTCATCACGCTCATGCGTTTTACTTTCGCTATATAAACCTTGAGCTAACGGACTATAGGCCTGAATGCTCAAATTATTTTTTTGTGAATAGGTCAGAAGATTGTTCAATCCTGCTTCCGTTGGCGACTCTTTTCGATTAACCCAAACTTCCAAATCGAGTAGTATTGAATGAGAAAGGCTAAATTTTATCTGATTGGTAATTAATGGATCATCCAAATAGAACTGCAGTAATTGAATTTGAGAAACTGACATATTGCTTACCCCAAACGACATAACTTTGCCTTTCGCTTTTAGAAATTTAAGGGTTTCTGACAAATCCTTCATTGAAGTGAGCGGATCGGGTCTGTGCAAGAGGAGTGCATCTAAATAATCGCATTTTAATCTACCCAAAATCTTATCAACTTGGGAAATGATATATTCTTTAGAAAGATTGTACCTGTTCGAATTTAGCGCTCCGGCATGCAACTCAATGCCTGTTTTCGACTGAATGAAAATTTTATCGCGTAAAGCATTATTTTTCGCCAAAAATCTGCCAAAAACTTCTTCGGCTTTGCCAAAAGTATAAATATCTGCATGATCGAAATGAGTAATTCCGGCATTTAAAGCAGTATCTAAAACTTCGAATGCAAATTTTTCGTCTTCTAAAGTCAGTGGTGATTTATCCCAGGAACCGCCAAGCCCCATGCATCCGTATATCAGTTTATTTTGAGCCATAATTATTTAGAAGCTTTAATGGAATATTCAAACAATTGGTTTCCATCGGCATTGTAAGATCGCACAATTAATCTACGATCATTTGCTTTTCCTTCAAACTTCATCCATCCAAAATTATGTTCCATAACTAAAGTGCCTGGAATTCGATTGGTATCGTTGGTTTTTTCTGCATTAATATTTACGCCAGATGTGAATGGCGAAAAGGTTAGTTCGTAGATAGCAGGTTTACCTTCAATCTCTAATTTATCTAAAACGGTATAATGTACATCGCCGGTAAGAAAAATTACGTTTTTAATATTTTCCCGATAAATAAAATCGATAATTTCATCGCGCTCTTCTTTAAAACCGTAGTTTGAATAAGTTTCGAAAGCTGCAACGCTGTTTAAAAATTGTCCGCCCATCACAACTATTTTAAATGTTGAAATACTGCTGGCCAATGCATTCTTCAGCCAGTTCAATTGCTCTTTTCCAAGCATTGTTTTATTGCTGCCCGATTTTTTATTTGGTTCGCGGTAGTATCGGTTATCCAGAAGGAAAAAATCTGCATCACCATAATTAAAAAAACTGATTGCTCCATGCAATTCTTTAAAACCAAAGGATGGGTTTGGCCAAAAAAGCTTAAAAGCCTCGAGTGTTGTTTCTTTATTCCAAAAGCTTCCGTCACTGTCGTTTGGCCCAAAATCATGGTCATCCCAAATTGCATAATGATGTGTTGAGGCAAGCAATGGTTGAAGTTCTTTAAGCGACCTGGTATGTGAATTTCTGTGGAATATTCCTGTTCTTGAATTCCAGTCGGGCTCGCGAAGATAGGTGTTATCGCCTAACCAAATCATTAAGTCGGGCGACTTTTTAAATATGCTTTCGAATATATGATAATCGCTTCCATAGGGTTTTCCAGGCCTGTCAAACTGAGATTCGTTAATATAGGTTCCGCTTCCTGCAACAATTGTAAAATCAGGCGGATCTGCCCGCCATCTCCAGATTGGTTGCGTTTTAAACTGAGTAGGATAATTGAATTGCAGCTTTTTATCATTAATAAAAACGGCGTATTCATATGTTTTTCCGGGTTCCACTTTATCTGCGTATAATTTGGCAGTAAAAGCATCATTTTTATTTGTGCTTACCGCATCGGTGCTAAAAGAATGTTTCGGGTTATCTTTAACCCAATAAACCACTTTAACCTTGCAGGCTGATTTTGTTTGCAACCAGATTGGTACTTCAAGCATTTCGGAATAGCCTAACATGGGCCCGGATTGGAGCAATTCCTGCTGTGCAAACAAAGGGGCTGATAATAAAACACAAAGCAAAATAATTAATTTCTTCATAGTATTAAAAATTGAAGGACTAAAGTACAAAAAAGATAAAGGTTTAAGTATTTATATTATCAAACACAAGTTGAAAATGTGTTCCTGATTTGATTTTAGATTCAACTTTAATTTTAATTTTATGATAATCAGCAATTTGTTTAACAATAGCCAGTCCTAATCCGAAACTTTCTTTTTGTGTACCAAATTTTCTAAATCTGTCGAATATAAAAGGCAATTCATCTTCACTTATTCCGTAACCATTATCGGCTATATCAATAAAAAGTACATCTGATTTTGTGCTTATTGAAAGATTAATTTTCCCGTTTTCGGGTGTATATTTAATAGCATTCAAAAGCAAATTACTAAGCAGAATTCGAATCAGTTCATTATTTCCTTTAATGATTGCATTATTAGCCGTATTGCTTAAAACTAAAGTTTGATGTTTTATTGTTGCCCGATCTTCAATCTCGTTTTTTACATTTTCAAATAATTTGGCCAGATTAACAGATTCATTTTTTAGAAATTCTCTGTTCTCAATTCTCGAAAGTAATAAAAGCGACCTGATAATTTTTGTTAATTGGCGCAAAGTAGTTTTAATCTCCAGCACTTTACGCATTTCTATTTCATTTAGATTTGCCTTTTCTGTAAAATTATCCAACTTTGTTTGTAAAATGCTGATGGGTGTTAATATTTCGTGCGAAACGTTTCCAATATATTCTCTTTCAGTTTCAAAGGCGTTTTCAATCTGAAGCATAAGCAGACTAATACTCTCCTGTAAAATATTAAAATCGCTTGTTTTGGTTTGAACCAAAGTATAATCAAATTGCTTAGGATGTTGAGTTTTTTTAAGCCTTTCGATTATTTTTTCAAATGGTTTGAGTAAGATTTGCGTAATGCTTAAATCGATAAAAATGCTGATTGATAATAAAAAAAGCAGGATATAAAATGCAAAGCTTTTTAGTTTCTTTTCAAAATTGTTGACTGTATTTATACTTTTTCCAATTTCGATTAGATAAAACTGATCTTCAATACTAAATGTGGCTGATATGACCCTGTATTCATGGATTTCGTCTTCAATTTTTCTTTTCTGGTCCTCAATATATTCATAAAGCAGGCTATCGTTTGTTTTTTCGATGGAAATGTATTCTTCCTTTAAAATAGTGTAACTGCCAAAACTTTGATTATTATCTTCATTTTCGATGAAATTATGAATGCCATTTAACTCAATCAAATCATAAACCTGATCCAGTTTTTTTATAAGCTGATTGTCTGTTTCCCGAATACTTATTGTGCGAACCAATCCTGGTATTACAAAAATTGCCAAAATAATTATAACCGCTTTTGAAACGGTATTCACGAGGGCTAGCTGATTCTTTAGTTTTGTGTTAGGCAGAAGCATCACCTATAAATTTATATCCGATTCCCCTGAGTGTCTTTATCCACTTAGTTTCGTCAAATTTAGCCATTTTTTTTCGGATATTTTTTATATGAACATCAATGTAATTTGAATCGAAATCGTCTTCAAAAAAATCGCCCCAGATATGCTCGGTTAACTGTAAGCGGTCGAGTACGCGATTTTTATTAATAATCAGATAATTTAACAGGTCGTATTCTTTTTTAGTCAGCTCAATTGGCGTTTTCTCATAAAAGAGTTGTCGAATTGAAGTATTAAGAATAAAATTCCCAAAACCAATTTCAGCGCTTTTATGGCCAAACTTTCTTCGAATTATTGCTTGTAGTCGTGAATTTAGCTCCAAAAGTGAAAAGGGTTTTGCTAAATAATCGTCAGCGCCATACTCAAATCCTTTTAATTTGTCCTCAAGTTCGCCTTTTGCAGTAATAACAATAAAATAAGCCTCTGAACCCATTTCTCTTGCTTTTTCAATCAAGCTTAATCCATTTCCATCCGGCAAGCCAATATCAAGTAAGACAAAATCATATGGATTAGTTTCTAATAATTCAATGGCTTTTCCTTTTGTAGGGCTCCAATCGCAATTAAAATGTTCGTTTTCGAGGAAAATTTTTAATTCGTCGGCCAGTTTTTTTTCATCTTCAACTATAAGTAGCCGCATCTATTTAAGTTTTGGAGTATAATAAAGTGAAAATAGCAACCCGCTTTGTTCTTCCCAGCTCAAAGCATTAAGCTTTGCAGAAGGCCAGCTGTAAAACCAGTTGACAATAATTCCAACATTCCTATAATTGTAAATTAGAGGAAAGAACAGACTTAAGCTTTGATATTCAAATAAATATGCTTTAAAATTATTTCGTGCCAGATAATTAACCACAATTCGTTCATAGGCAGGTCTAAGATTTTGATAGACCCAATAATCTGTTCCAAAACCAATCGAAATAGTAGGGGAAAAAAGCAGGAAATCGTTTTTTGAAAATACATTATCAAAATCAAGTGAAAGGCTTAAGTCTAAATCCAGAAAATAATTATCTGATTTCCCGTTTAAATAAGAGTTTGAAACTTGAAAATCAAATAATTTCCAATTGTATGCTGCATTCAAAGAGAGTGTATTTTTTTGTGCAAGCCCCTCGTAAGTTGTATCACCTTTGAAAAATCTTCTACCATAATGGGTTTCAAGTGTAAGTTTTGGTACAATTTCTTTCTGATAACCTAACTGAATTTCTGTTTCGTAGGTGTTAACCGCAGCTTTATAATATTTTGTGTAATTTATAGAAGTATTTATTCCCGACTTGTTTAAGTAATAAAAATCAGATAATATGGCCGGAATTCGATCATATTCATAGTTTTTTGTATTCGCATTATTGCTGGTATAACTGACACTAAACATCAACAAATCAGATGGATCAGTAATTTTTTCAGTTTTTAAAGAATCGGCAATATTTTCTTGAGCAAATGCGGGTGATAAATTGATTAAAAGGATGGAAATCAAAAATCTGTTTAACACCATATAAGCTCTAATTTGATTTATCGTTTGCGAATTGGCCTTTTGGTGAGACTTGATCGCCGAACGGCTTTTTTTATTTGCATTTTCTGTGCGTTTGATGCTTGATTGCTAATGGTTTTTAAAGCTGTTTTTTTAACTGCAGGAACTGATTTAATTTCGGTTACTGTTTTTTTTTGCGTATTAATGCTTTTCGTAGTTTGAGCATTCAAATTGCTTATACTCAAACAACTAATGATAGAAATAAGGCCGATGATTTTTAGAAAACGCATTTTATTTAGAACAAAGATATAAAAAAAAGAGAGGCTGCGTCGAAATGGAGCAGCCTCCAAGGAAAAAACGTATTAATTATTAACCACTCTTCGTGTACCAAGCTCAATAATTTGCGTAACACCATCAATTGTTACTTCTGCAAGATTATCACAAGTTCCATCACCATAGTTTATTACTACTTCGGTTCCGTTTGCTTTTAATATTTTAACTATACCGGCTACATAAAAACGGAAACATCCATCCTGATATATACGAACAAGAGGTTCAATAATTTCAGAAGAGAAAGTTTCGCCTGCTGCATTTACTCCATTAGAGAATCCGGTAATTTCAATACGATCATCCGACTTTATTCTTGTATCTGAACCTTCAATAACAACGCGATGACGTTCTGATTTCCAGGTTATTGTTCCTGCATCATCAGCTAAAATTATCGAGCCGTCAATAATCATGGAACTTGCACGATTTCCATCATCATTAATATAACCTGTAAATTCTTTGGTTCCAAGTAATTGATTGTCATTCACAAAGAAATTATCAAAAGTATATACAACCCTTACGGCGCCATCCCAATAACGGCCTGAACGTGTAATAATAATTTTTCCGCGACGAAGTTTTCCGTCCGGGCCTTCACAGTTTTCGTCACCGAAATTAATAGTAACAACAATGCTATTATCAACAAACTCACGTGTAATAGTTGCGCACTGATTTAAACGTACCGGCACAGTAGCCAGTGTAGATTTTGTATTAATTTCTGTAACAAAAATTGCTTCATCGCCTATTTCGGCAATTTCATCAAATAATTCAGCGGCAAGGGTTTCGTCTTGTACCTCAAGAAGTGCTTCTTCTTCAGTTAAGTCAATCTTAGTATCTGTTTTATTACAAGCAGAAAAAAATACCAGCGAGAAAGTCATCGTAAGTGCGATGAGGAAGTGTAAACTTAATTTTGTGTTGTTTGTAGTTTTCATCTCTTAATATTTATATAATTATTGATGCAAGTATAAGTATCAAAAATGAAGTGAAAATGAAGAAAATATTTTTTTAAAATAATTTCATTATTTATATTGTAATATTAAAAAACGCTTACCTTTGCTTTAGATATTCGTGGAAAGATTTGATTTGCTTGCAACCACAAAAAAAAATGCTAAAACAACGCGTTTCCTTTGCTGTTCTAGCTAATCAAATCAAATAATTTATTTAAATAAAAAAGCAAAGATGAGCTATTTATTCACATCAGAATCTGTATCTGAAGGACATCCTGATAAAGTTTCCGACCAGATTTCAGACGCATTACTTGATAATTTTCTGGCTTTTGATCCTGAATCAAAAGTTGCAATCGAAACCTTAGTTACTACCGGCCAAGTGGTTTTAGCCGGAGAAGTAAAGTCAAAAACCTATGTTGATGTACAACAAATTGCCCGCGAGGTAATTAATAAAATCGGCTATACAAAAAGTGAATACATGTTTGACGGAAATTCATGTGGTGTTTTATCAGCAATTCATGAACAAAGTGCAGACATAAACCGAGGAGTTGATAAAGTTAAAAAGGAAGATCAGGGTGCCGGCGACCAAGGAATGATGTTTGGTTATGCCACTAGCGAAACAGAAAGCTATATGCCCCTTTCTCTAGAACTTTCGCATATTCTGCTGATGGAGTTAGCAGCCATCAGACGTGAAGATAAGCAAATGCGCTATTTGCGTCCTGATTCTAAATCACAGGTTACTATTGAATATTCTGATGATCATATACCTCAACGTATTGATACTATTGTTGTTTCAACTCAGCACGATGAATTTGCTTCGGATAGTGAAATGGCCAAAAAAATTAAAGAAGATGTAATTTCGGTTTTGATACCACGTGCAATTGCGCGATTACCTAAAAACTTGCAGATTTTATTTAATAAGGAAATAAAATACCTCGTTAATCCTACAGGAAAGTTTGTAATTGGCGGGCCGCATGGTGATACCGGATTAACAGGACGAAAAATTATTGTAGATACGTATGGAGGCAAAGGCGCTCATGGTGGTGGTGCTTTTTCGGGAAAAGATCCTTCAAAAGTTGACCGTTCAGCCGCCTATGCTGCAAGGCATATTGCTAAAAATATGGTTGCTGCAGGTATTTCCGACGAAGTTTTAGTTCAAATTTCCTATGCAATTGGAGTTGCAGAACCTGTAGGAATTTTTGTGGACACACGCGGAAAGTCGAAGTTGAAATTAAGCGATAGCCAGATTGCTTCAAAAATTAAAGAAATCTTTGATCTTCGTCCTGCATTTATCGAAGAAAGGCTTCAACTGCGTAAACCGATTTATTTGGAAACCGCAGCCTACGGTCATATGGGTCGTGATTCGAAAAAGATTAAAAAAGTTTTTGAGTCGCCTTATTCAGGTAAAATTGAAGTGGAAGTTGAATTATTTACATGGGAAAAACTGGACTATGTAGATATTTTAAAAACAAAATTCGGAATGTAAAAAAAAGCCCCAATTTTTGAAAAATTTGGGGCTTTTCTTTATTCTTAAATCTGCATGCTTTAGCTCGTTTTGCCGGGATAAACCATTAAGGCTTCTTTCAAAACTTTCATTGAAGCCTTCAAATCGTTTACATTTAAAACGTATGAAATTCGAACTTCATTTTTGCCGGAGCCTTGTGTTGAATAAAAACCACTTGCGGGAGCAAGCATAACAGTTTGATTTTCATAGCTAAAATCCTCAAGTAGCCATTGACAAAATCTATCGCAATCGTCAACTGGTAAACGGGCAACCACATAAAACGCACCTTTTGGTTTTGGACAAAATGCTCCGGGAATTTGATTTATTTTTTCAACAACAGTATTCCTTCTGTCCAAATACTCTTTTAAAACTTCATCAAAATAGTTTTTTGGTGTATCAAGTGCTGCTTCGCTGGCCACTTGTCCAAATGATGGCGGACTTAATCTGGCCTGGGCAAATTTCATGGCGGTCGACATTACTTCTTTGTTTTTAGAAATAATACATCCAATTCTAAATCCACATGCGCTATATCTTTTTGATACCGAATCGATTAAAATGCTATTTTGCTCTAGTCCTTTTAGGTTCATTACAGAAAAGTGCTCATTTCCATCGTATACAAATTCTCTGTAAACCTCATCGGCAATTAAATACAAATCGTATTTAAGAGCTATTTCTTTTAAAGTATTTAATTCATCCTTGCTGTACAAATAACCTGTTGGATTATTCGGATTGCAAACCATTATTGCCTTTGTATTTTTATTTACCGCTTTTTCAAAATCTTCTATTGGAGGTAAAGCAAAACTTCCTTCGATACTGCTTTTTATTGGACAAACTTTTACGCCGGAGTTTATTGCAAATCCATTGTAATTTGCATAAAAGGGCTCGGGAATAATAATCTCATCACCCGGATCCATAATGCTTTGAATTGCAAATAAAATAGCTTCGCTGGCTCCGGCAGTAACAATAATTTCGTCTGGAGAAATATCGATTCCCTTGGATTTGTAATACTTGGCTAATTTTTCGCGATAGCTGAAATTTCCTGCAGAATGACTGTATTCTACTACTTTTTCAGAATAATTGCGTATTGCATTTAATGCAACTTCAGGCGTTTTAATATCTGGCTGACCAATATTTAAATGGAAAACTTTAACTCCTCTTTTTTTTGCTTTATCAGCATATGGAACCAGCTTTCTGATTGGTGATTCCGGCATTCTTTTTCCTTTGGATGAAACTGTTGGCATATCGATGTGTTTTAATAAAAAATCCCGATGGATTAATCGGGACAAAGGTCTGAATTTTTTTCCTTGAAATAAAATTAAGCCGTATTTATATACGCAGTGGCGAAAAAAAAATTTAAGCAATTCTATTTCTTTTCAACTACATTTCCTTTAATTCTCAGAATTTCAATTTGTTTGGTTGCATTAGAGAATATATTGATTGATTTGTTAAAAGGGCCGATTAATTGAGTATTATAACTTACAATAATGGTATCTTGTTTACCGCTAAATATAGGTTCTTTAGGCCATTCGGGTATAGTACAACCACACGATGAGCGGACATTTGAGAGAATTAATGGCTCTTTTCCAATATTTTTAAAAATAAAATTGTGAGTTCCGTCTGCACCCTGAACAATGGTTCCATAGTCAAATTCCATTTCTTCAAAATAAATTACCGGGGCATTTGGATTAAGAGCCTTAGGCTCATTGGTAACTATGTTTTGTGCGTTTAATGTAAATCCTCCAATGATAATAAATGCCAGAGAAATTATTATTTTTTTCATATTGCAATTGAATTTAATTTGTAAAAAGTATTACAAATTTAGTGGCTTTAATTGGAAAGTCAATATTAAATTTATTTAAAATTTCCGGTTTACATTCTTTCCGGAACCTGAATTCCTAAAAGTTTCATTGCCTTTTCAATGATGTTTGCGGTCATTTGTGAAAGCAAAATTCTAAAATATTTCTTTCCTAAGTCTTCTTCTTTTAAAATTGGGACGTCTTGATAAAACTTATTATAGGTTTTGACCAAATCAAATATGTAGTTGCTAATCAGCGCCGGGCTATACTGTTCGCCGGCCTGTTTTACTATAATCGGATAATTATAAAGAATCTTTAAGACATTCTTTTCTTTCTCCAAAAGATATTCAGGATGAATAAATTCTGAATTTAGCTGAGGTGATTTTCGGAGAATAGATTTTATACGGGCATAAGTATATTGTATGAATGGCCCTGTATTTCCATTAAAATCTATCGATTCTTGCGGATTAAACATCATTTGTTTTTTAGGGTCAACTTTTAAAATAAAGTACTTTAAAGCGCCAAGACTCACGGTTTTATATAATTGATTTAACTCTTCTGCGGTAAAATCTTCTGTTTTCCCTAGTTCCTCAGTAGTTGTTTTTGCGGTTTTCAGCATTTCTTCCATAAGTTCATCGGCGTCAACAACTTTTCCTTCGCGAGATTTCATCTTACCTTCAGGAAGTTCTACCATTCCGTATGATAAATGCTCTATACTTTCGTACCAAGATTTTCCTAATTTTTTAAGAATCAATTTCAAAACATCAAAATGATAATTTTGCTCGTTTCCGACTACATAAATCATTTTACTGGCTTCGTATTCTTTATGTCTTAAATGAGCGGTTCCTAAATCCTGTGTCATATAAACTGAAGTTCCATCACCCCTCAATAAAAGCTTTTCATCCAATCCGTCATCTGTTAAATCGCACCAAACAGAGCCGTTTTCTTTTTTAAACAAAACGCCTGCATTTAGGCCTTCTTCAACCAATTCCTTGCCTAATAAATAGGTTTCCGATTCGTAATAGATTTTATCAAAATCGACTCCCATATTTTTATAGGTAATATCAAAGCCTGCATAAACCCATGCATTCATTTTTCCCCATAATTGGCGAATCTCATTATCGTTTTGTTCCCATTTCTGCAACATGATTTGGGCTTCTTTTAATAAAGGGGCTTCTTTTTCAGCAATTTCTTTTTCCACGCCTTGAAGAATTAATTCGGCAACTTCTTCTTTATATTTTTTATCGAATAAAACATAAAAATTCCCAACCAGTTTATCGCCTTTGAGTAATGAATCTTCCGGTGAAATTGAATTTCCCCATTTTTGCCAGGCCAGCATCGATTTGCAAATATGAATACCACGGTCGTTAACAAGATTTACTTTTATTACATTTTTACCGTTGGCTTTTAAAATTTCAGAAACTGAATATCCCAATAAATTATTTCTAATATGGCCTAAATGCAATGGTTTATTTGTATTTGGCGAAGAGTATTCAACAACGATTTTATCATTTGCATTTATAGGTATATGGCCAAATCCGTTGTTTATTGCATTGTCTTTCAGGAACTGAATATAAACTTCATCTGAAATGATCAAATTTAAAAAGCCTTTAATTATTTCATAGGAGGAGATATAATCGATATTTTTTTTTAAGTAATCACCAATTTCATGAGCTGTTTCGTCGGGCTTTTTTCTCGAAATGTTTGTAAAACCAAAAACTACCAGAGTATAATCTCCGTTTTGGTCTTTTCTGGTAATTTGTAATGGGATTTTAGCTTCATCAATCTGAATGCCATATAATTTTTCGATGGCATTTTGAATAGAAGTAATTATACTTTTTTCGAGATTCATTTTTTTGTTTTTGGTTTGCAAAGATATGAAAAGCTGTTTTTTTATTTACGCAAATTATAAATACTTATTTTTTAGAAAAATTTAACAATATCATTTATTTTATT